>SVBN01000053.1 GCA_015058875.1 Erysipelotrichaceae bacterium
CTTTACTGTGATGCGGATGGCGTTGCCTTCCGTCATCTTCACTTCCGCCGATTCGATCATCGGATCTTCCTCAATCTTCTGTTCCAGCCGGAACGGCAGCGTCAGAAAGTATCTGGAATCCGAGCTGACGCCGGCAAGCGTTTCAATATATTTGTTTGAAAGATACTGGTTTCCGCCGATGGAAATCGCCCTGACTTTGCTGTAGGGAGATACCAGATAGAGAAAGACAATCAGAAAAGCGGAAAGTGCACAGGCCGCAGTGAAAAGAATGCGCCGTCCCTGTTCAAATCCCGCATTGTCGTTTCTGATTTCGCGTTCCCGGAATAACTGTTCCACACCGTCCGGTATATTCCGGAAATCTTCCAGTGTTTTTGTTTTATCTAATCCCAATTGAACTTCTCCACTTCCATATGAAGGTCAATGCCGTATGTTTTCTTTACTTCCCGCTGAATGGATTCGACGAGCTTCAGGAAATCCTCGGCAGTCGCATGCTGTTCGTTGACGATAAAATTGACATGCTTTTCGGACACCTTTGCCCCGCCGCATGTCCTGCCGCGGTAGCCGATGCCTTCGATCAGCTTCCACGCCGGAACTTCATCCGGATTGCGGAAGACGCTGCCGGCACTCGGTTTGTCCAGGGGCTGTGTGCTGATGCGCCGCTCTCTGCGGCTGTCCATCAGACTGCGGATTTCCGCAGGATCCCCTTCCTTCAGATTCATCCGCACGCCGACAATAATCCAGTCCGGATGTTTCTGGAAAATGCTGGAGCGGTAGCCGAATTCACATTCGTCCGCGCTGATCCATTCCAGAGCGCCGTCACGGTAGACAAATACGCTGTCGACAATCTCGCTCATCGAATTGCGGTACGCCCCCGCATTCATATAGACGGCTCCGCCCACCGTGCCGGGAATGCCGCTGGCAAACTCCAGACCGGACAGGCCGTTTTTCAATGCTTCGTAGGATAAAGCTATAATTGATGTTCCTGCCTCGGCAGTCACTCTTGTGCCCTCGAAATAGCAGGAATCCATATACCGGTCCAGACGGATCACCACGCCCTCGAACCGGCTGTCCGAACAGAGCATGTTCGATCCTTTTCCGAACACCTTGAACGGTACATTATGCTTCCGGATGATCCGGATAATCGCATCCAGCGCCAGGCTGTTTTCCGGATATACCACGTAGGCCGCAGTACCGCCGATCCGCAGCGTTGTCATCGCGGACATCGGGACATTGCACTCTGCGGAAGCATATTCAGATAATTCTTTCAGCAGTTCATCCATTTCCGCAAAGTTCCTCCATCCATTCAATCATACGATAAGCCGCATCGGTTTTTCCGAGCAATTTCGCCTGCGCGGCCAGTTTTTCTCTCTTTCCGTGATCAGCCATCAGCTCATTCAGCGCCTTTGAAAGACTCTGCGCATTGAGATCCTTTTCCTCAATCATGACTGCGGCCCCTCGGTTCACCAGCTCCAGGGCGTTCATTACCTGATGGTTGTTGGGAACATAGGGGCTCGGAATCAGAATGCACGGCACGCCGATTGCACTGATCTCGCACATCGTCGTGGCGCCGGCCCTGACCACCGCCGCATCCGCCTGCTTCAGCATCTGCACGCCGTCCACATACGGCACAAGATGTATATTCTCTTTTCCGGCGTTCCGGAATTCATAGTCGTTGGACTTTCCCGCCGCAATCAGCACCTGATAATCATCGAACAATGCACAGGCTTCATCGATGATCCTGGATACGGAACTGGAGCCGAGCGATCCCATCATAAATACCGCAAACGGCTTCTGCGGATCGAGACCGTATTTTTCCTTCAGGGAAGGGTCCGCCTGCTTTTCATATGCCAATGTAGCCTCGGGATTCCCGTACAGCCTTGTTTTTCCTGCAGGGAACTGTTTCAGGCTTGTCTCGTAGCACCCGACAATTGCATCGGCGTATCTGCCGAGCATGGCATTCGCCTTTCCGGCATATGAGTTCTGTTCATGAATCATGGTCGGAATATGCATGCGGCGCGCCGCAAGAATCAGCGGGACGCTGATATAATTGCCGAATCCCACGCAGATATCCGGCTTTTCCTGCGCCAGCAGCTTCCGGCAGGCACGTTCCCCTCTGACCATGGAAAGCGCCGACTTCATCTTTGCCCTGACGCCGCCGTTCATGCCGGTCATCGGCATGCCGTGGAACCGGTACCCGAGGGAGGGAATCAGCTCTGCCTCCATCCGGTTGCTGGAGCCGAAAAAAACAATCTCTGTTTCCGGATATTTCTTTTTCAGTATTTCCGCAAGCGCTGTCGCCGGATAGATATGTCCTCCGGTGCCGCCTGTTGCTATCATCACTTTTTTCATAATCGTTTATTAATATTAACATACATCCCAGTACGGATACAGGCAGTTCTTTTCTTTTTCCTGTCACCGGGAGCGGATATACAGATCATAAAGCTTCCTGCCGGTTTTGCCCTGTTCGGGATACTGCGAAGGATCAATGTCGAGAAACACATGTCCGCAGCAGTTGATGATCTTTGTTCCGCAGGGATGCGTCAGTTCCCTTTGAAAGGAACCGTATTCGCTGTGTACATGCCCGTGCAGCATGTACACCGGACGGTATTTTACCAGCAGATCGTTAAAACATGCAAATCCCCGGTGCGGCAGATCTTCCAGATCTCCGTATCCGAGCGCCGGCGCATGCGTCAGGATCAGATCAAATCCGCCCGCAAAACGCAGCTTCGCATACATTTTCCGGATCCGCTTCACCATTTCCTTTTCCGTATACATATCACTGCCGGGACGGTAGCGGTAACTGCCTCCGAGTCCCAGAATTCTGAGACCTCTGCAGTTGTAGATCCTGTCATCGATGTCAATGCACCCCAAAGGCTCCTTCACATCGTATTTTCTGTCATGATTGCCGCGCACATAAAGCAGCGGTGCATTGACCATGGTTGTCAGGAATTCCAGATAATCCGGATCCAGATCGCCGCAGGAAAGGATCAGGTCCACCCCTTCCGTTTTCTTTGCATTCCAGTAATCCCATAATCCGGCTTCTTCCCTGTCCGCTACCGCAAGTATCCTCATATCTGTTCTTTCATCTTTCCGATCCCGCTGATTTCCGTCATCTTTTTAGCGGCATCATTCAGTTTCTGAAACGGAGGAATACTGCCGATGATATTGTCATTCAGCCAGTCCATCCGGATGATTTCCTCATTGGTCAGTCCCTCGGAAGACGCATCGCGGATCATGCCTTCCTGGGAATGCAGTTCCCCGCTGAACGGATTCAGCGTCCCGCGTATCATTGCCTGCCGGATGATCTGCATCATCTTTCTGGTCTGATACGGCAGCGCTCCGGACAGGCTGATATCCAGCACGCCGGCATTCATGCCCCACCAGTAATTCACCGAAGACGCCTGAGTGTTCGCCATCTTTCCATTTCTGACCATATTCGTCAGTTTTTCATAATAGACTGCCCAGTTGATGACCGGTGCCGCCAGATTCACGGAATTGCCGTTCTCATCGATCCGGAAGATGCCGTATTCGGTATTTTCACCTTTCTGTTCCAGGGAATCCGGTCCGGAGAATACGGTGATGCCGAGCCGCATCATCTGTTCCTTCCAGTCTTCATCCAGCGTTTCCGACCAGCACAGGAAAACTTCCGCTTCCGGATCAATCATGGAGACGCCGATCGCAAATGCATTGATTTCCGCAATGGTTCCGTATACCGGATAATCAGCGATATAGGCAATCCGGTGGTCCCGGCTGAATCCTGCCGCAAGCGCACCGAGCAGGAATTTTCCTTCATAGGTGCGCACGGCGTAGCTCTGCACCGCATTGACCTTCAGATTGAGCGAGCAGTTCATAAAGCGGACGGCCGGATACTGTACGGCAGCCTTCAGCGCCGCATTCATCTGCACCGGAGAAGTCGTGAATACAATATCGGCATGGCCGGCAGCCTGATTCAGGGCGTGTTCCAGTTTTTCTTCCGTATCGCAGTTTTCATATTTTTCGGTCACGATATTCCCGCCGGGACTGTTTTCCAGCAGGATCCTGCCGATCTCATGCTCAAACACATCGCCTGAATGTTCCGGATCGCTGTCATAAACAAATGCGGCATGCAGCGCGGGTACCGGCACAATCTTCGGCAGGATGCCGAGCAGTCCCTGTTCTGCGCTTTCCTGCGGCGGGTCTGCCAGCACTACCGTTTCCTCTTTCGCGGCCAGATCAAACTCTTTTTTCAGCTTCCGCATTCTTGATGCGACCGCGGCCGCCGGATCCGTTTTCAGACTTTCCAGCCCGTACAGTGAAGCATATACAAACAGTCCCTCGCTGATCGTTCCGGAATCCGCTTCGGGATGCTGTTTCAGATACAGACGTTCGAACATGTAATACAGCGATTTCAGTTTCCGGACTTCCTCATAGCTCCACGGTTCATCCAGGTTCTTTCCAAGCATCCTGACGAATGCCTTATATCTGCCGACCTCCCTGAAGTCGATTTCATAGATCGGAACACAGCGGAAAAAGGCATAGAACTCTTTCGTCAGCGCATCCTCTTCCCCGTCGGTAATCCGCTGCACATCCGCCGGGATCGTCAGCATATTCAGATAGCGGAATACGGAAACGCGCTTGTTTCCCTCCTGCACATAGAAGCGGTGGCGATATTCAAATACCTGTACCGCATCGGCAACGCCCTGCGATACCTGGTATTTGTAAACATTCATCCATTTGCCGGCAAACTCGCTTCCGGGTCCGGCCAGCGGCATGAAATCAGGCGCAAACGAATTCTGTCTGCCGGATGTTTTCGTACCGGCAACCTGCCGCAGCGGGATCTCATCGATTGCAATTCTTCTTGCGGATACATTCTTCCCCTGCAGGATATCATCCAGACATGCAATATACGGATACTGTCCGTTGAGAACAGCCTGATGAAAGGCTTTGTCACCGAGTTTTTTTGCCTTCAGATATTCATCAATCATAGTGCAGACCTCCCGGGCATACTCATTGTATTCATACCCGTGCAGGCATGCAACTGCTATTTTACCGTTTCCCGAAAAGTCTTCCGCAGGTGCCCTCATACACAAAAAGCCGGCCGTTTCCGGTCAGCTTTTCAGGTTATTCAGGCTGTTCGATTCTCGCCATCCGGGCAATCGCATCGCCGATTTTATCGATGCCTGTTCGTTTCAGGTTCGATGCCGCAAAGGCACTGCTTTCGGAAATGCCGAGTACCCGGCAGATCGTTTTGATGCTTTTAAGCTGCTGCGAATAGCTCAGCTTGTCGCACTTGACGCACGCCGCGATTACGGGCAGATGATTCTGCCTGGCGTATTCCACCATGGCAATATCATCGTCGTTCGGCACCCTTCTGGCGTCCAGAACGATGACCATTCCGGCAAGCTGTTCCCGGTCGCGGAAATACGGTTCCAGAATCCCGGCAAAGGACAGCACGCTTCTTGTGCCGCCCTGCGCGTAGCCGTATCCCGGCGCATCCGTGAAGACGATCTTCCTGTCCACTTCAAAGAAGTTCAGAAGCTTTGTCTTGCCCGGCGTCTTGCCGGCGTAGGCGACATTCTTCCGGTTGGTCAGCGAGTTGATCAGTGAACTCTTGCCGGCGTTGGAACGTCCGGCAAAGATCACTTCCGGCAGTTCTGAGACCGGCCACTGGGTCCGGTTTGCGGCAGAACCCAGGAACCGGATGTCATGGTACTGCATCAGCGCACCAGCGCTTCCTTCAGAACCTGGGACATTGTCTCGACAGGTACGAAGGTAATGGATTCACGGACCTGTTCCGGAACATCTTCCAGATCCCTGACATTCTGCTTCGGAATCAGAATCTTTGAGATGCCGGAGCGGTGGGCAGCCAGTGATTTCTCACGCAGACCGCCGATCGGCAGAACATTGCCGCGCAGCGTTACTTCACCCGTCATTGCCAGATCGGAATGTACGGGGGTATTGCTGAGGGCGGACACCAGTGCGGTTGTCAGCGTGACGCCGGCGGAAGGTCCGTCCTTGGGCACTGCGCCTTCCGGAATGTGGATATGAATGTCATGGCTGTCGAAGAACTTCGGTTCGATGCCGAGCTCCTTCGCATGCGCCTTGACATAGTCCAGCGCGATCGCGGCGGATTCCTTCATCACGTCGCCGAGCTTTCCGGTCAGCACCATCGCGCCCTTGCCTTCGAAGTAGTTGACTTCGATCTGCAGGATATCGCCGCCGAAGGAAGTATATGCCAGTCCGGTCACGACGCCGACCTGATCCTTCTTCTCCTTCGTTCCGTATTCAAAGATTTCCTTACCGAGCCACTTCTGGATCAGCTTCTGATTGACTGTGACGCTCTTCTTTCCGTCATTGAGAATTGCAAGCACCGTCTTGCGGCACAGCGCGGCAATCTGGCGTTCCAGCTGGCGCACGCCTGCTTCTCTTGTGTAGTGGCGGATCAGATACAGGATTTCCTTTTCCTTCAGTTTAAACTGGGAAGCCTGCAGGCCGTTGGCCTTCAGCTGCTTGGGAATCAGATGATCCTGCGCAATATGAACCTTGTCGATTTCCGTATAGGACGGCAGCTCGATGATTTCCAGGCGGTCCTGCAGCGGAGCCGGAATGTTTTCCAGATAATTCGCCGTGGCGATGAACATGACCTTGGAAAGATCATACGGTTCTTCCAGATAGTGATCCGAGAAGAAGGAGTTCTGCTCGGGATCCAGCACTTCCAGAAGCGCATCGCTCGGATCGCCCTTGTAATCCATGCCCATCTTATCGATTTCATCAATCAGGAACAGCGGGTTGATGACCCCTGCCTTTTTCATGCCCTGAATGACTCTGCCGGGCAGCGAACCGAGATAGGTTCTTCTGTGACCGCGGATTTCCGCTTCATCACGCACGCCGCCGAGACTCATCTTGACAAAGTTTCTGCCGAGGCTTCTCGCGATGGATTTTGCCAGGGAAGTCTTGCCGACGCCGGGAGGACCGACGAGGCACAGAATCGGGCTGTTCAGATTGCCTGTCATCTGCTTGACAGCAAGATATTCCATGATGCGTTCCTTGACCTTCTTCAGTCCGTAATGGTCCTCATCCAGGATGCCCTGCACTTCCTTCAGGTTTTCGTTGTCCTCGGTCTCCTGCCACCAGGGGACCTTGAGCAGCCAGTCAAGATAGGATCTCTCAACGGAAGCTTCGCCGCTTCCCGGAGGAAGCATTTCATACCGGCGGAGTTCTTCCCTTGCCTTTTCCTTGACATGATCGGGATACGGATTGTTTTCAATCATTTCCCGCAACTGTTCGGTATCATCGCTCATGCTGGTGGTATCGCCCAGTTCTTCCTTGATCGCCTTCAGCTTTTCCCTCAGATAGTATTCCTTCTGTCCGTCGTCAATGTGTTCCTTGACGCGGTCATTGATGGAAGCTTCGATCTGGTTGTAGCGCTGCTGCTTTTCCAGCTCGGCAATGATCATCAGCATTCTCTCGTTGACATCCAGCGTTTCCAGCAGCTTCTGTCTGGCCGGCGTTTCCATCGGGAAATACTGGCCGATCTGGTTGCTGAGGGTAATCGCGGATACGCCGTGGGTCAGCTGGCTGATGACTTCCGCCGGGAATGTCGAGGAGAGATTGTTGAAGCGCTCGAACTCGGAAATAATTCTTCTGACAAGCGCCATCTCTTCCATCTGGTTTCCCTGAATATCATCCAGCGGTTCAATCTCCGCCATCATCATGTCAGCGCCGTTTTCCAGAGAGACCAGCTTCGCCCGTTTCATGCCGGTGAATGTCACCCGCATGAAGCCTTCCTTGCGGCGGACGATCTTGATCTTGCTGAGCGTGCCGAACTGATACAGGTTTTCCTGTGAAGGATCATCGACCATAATGTCATTCTGGCAGACAATCCATACCATGCTGTCATAGGACGCGGATGCGGTATTGACCGCATTGATGGACTTCGGACGTCCGACTTCAATCATGGAATCCATCCCCGGGAACAGAACAATTCCGCGGGTGGCGACTACCGGTACTCTGACATTCGTCTCTTTGCTCATAGTGACCTCCTGCTGTCTGTTTCAGACAGCTCCTTTGGATAAAATAAGACGCATGGCGTCTTATTTTTATCGCTGTATTTTCAATGCTGCAGATTATTCAGCAGCGGGTGCTTCTTCTGCAGGTGCAGGTTCTGCCTCTTCCTCAGCCGGCACACCGTTTGCGGAGTTTCTGACAAACTCATATGCCTTCTGGTTTCTGACATCACCCTTCAGCAGTTCACGGTCGACCAGATTCTGAACCTGGGAGAGTTCCATCTGATACATATCCGCAAGGTTCTGCATTTCCTTGTCGATCTCTTCTTCTGTCGGCTCGAGATTCTCTGCCTTGCCGATTGCTTCAAGAACAAGGCGCATCTTGACGGACTTCGCGGCATTTTCCTGATAATCCTTCTTCAGGTCATCAGCTGTCTTGTTCATCATCTGCAGGTAGCCTGTCAGGGACATGCCGTACTGCTGCAGCTGCTGCTGGAGCTGCTGGATTTCCTGGCTGACTTCATCCTCGATCATGGCATCGGGGATTTCAACCTCGGCATTGTCGCAGACTCTCTGGAACAGATCTTCATCTGCCGCGCTCTTTGCGCTGTTCTTCTTGCTGTCTTCCAGACGCTTTGTGATCAGCTTCTTCAGATCATCAACGGTCTCGACGCCGGGAGCGTTGACATCCTTGGCGAAATCATCATCCACTTCGGGAAGAACTTTTGCTGTTACTTCATGTACCTTAACCTTGAATACGACATCCGCACCGGCCAGATCCGCCGCATGGTATTCTTCCGGGAATGTCAGGTTCAGATCCTTTTCATCGCCTGCCTTTGTCCCGACCAGCTGCTCTTCGAAACCGGGAATGAAGCTTCCGCTTCCGAGCACCAGCTTATAATTCTCAGCCTTGCCGCCTTCGAACGGTACGCCTTCTTTGAATCCTTCATAATCCAGCGTAACTGTATCGCCCATTTCCGCAGCATCTTCCTTCACTTCATAATCGGCATACTGTTCTCTCATGCGGTTCAGTTCCTTGTCGAATTCTTCTTCGGAAACTGTGACATCCGCCATGTTGTAATCCAGTCCCTTATATTCTCCGAGCTTTACCTCAGGCTTTACGGCAAAACGGAAGATCAGTTCTGCGGCTTCGTCGCTCAGATTTCCCAGATCCAGTTCCGGTCTGGAAACGATTTCCAGATTGTTTGCCTTGAGTTCATCCTGCAGTACATTGTTGGCGATTGCATCAACCGCTTCCAGATATACCTGATTTCTCGGGATTCTCTTTTCCAGAATCTTTCTGGGTGCCTTTCCCTTACGGAAGCCGGGAAGCTGTACGGTTCCCGCTACCTTGTTAAATGCCTTGTCACAGGCCTTTTTCCAGGCTTCACCGTCTACTGTAACGGTGAGTTCTCCTGTTGACTTCTCTTTCGGTGTCCATGTTGACATACGTGTGTGAAACTCCTTTCAATTTAGATTTCCCGTACAGTATAGCAAATATCAATTGCGACCGCCATCATTTTCACTGCGGGATGTCCGTCGGTTAGCACTCTCGCGTGAAACCTGCTAAAACTATATACCAACGTTTTAGCACTGTCAACACATGACTGCTAAATATTTTCAGGATATTTTATCCGGCTCCGCATAATTGCGCGCCCGCGCGGCTTCCCGATAGGTTCTGCCCTCATCCATCAGACTGCTGACTTCCTTCAGTGCGTCCATTGCCAGATATTCCGCCTCTTCCTTTATATAGGAAACCGGAAGCGCAAGATATGCTTCGTGCACCAGGACGGATCTTGCCATCTCATGGATCGCCGGATTCCTGCCGGCGCATTCTTCCAGAATCTTCAGCGCTTCCAGAAAGCCTTCGCTTTTCATGACCGGCGTCACGGCGTCCGCCCAGAAGGTATATTCCAGACCGTCCCGCAGAAGCGTGAATTCCTCATTGATCTCCTGTGCGGCAAGCGCGTCGATGATCAGGGCCGACGCCTCCGGCTGCGGATCCTTCTGCAGATATTCGCGCAGTTCTTCGGTGCATTCCCGCAGATTATAGTCGGAAATCTGCGAAGCGGCCGCAAGCTGGCTTTCACTGCTCCCTTTCAGCATCCCGAGAATCTGTGAGAGCGGACGGATCCGTTCCTCTTTCTGATCTGCTTTCAGAAATACCGCTTCCTTTTTCAGGCGCTTCAGCTGCTGTTCGAAATCAGCCGGAAGATAAGGCATTTCCTCTTCCTTCCGGATCAGATACAGCGCTTCCTCCGCCTTCCCCTCAGCAAGTAAAGCCCGGATTTCATCCAGCACTTCATCATAATATCCTGTCATAATGTGCTCTCTTTCCTGTATTCATTGTTCCGATGCCCAATGTCATTATTATATGCGGTTCGTGCAGCCAGGAAACAAAAAAGCACTTCCGCAGTGCTTCAGATACAAAAATGGCGTCCTGGGAGGGATTCGAACCCGCGACCACTCGCTTAGAAGGCGAGTGCTCTATCCAACTGAGCTACCAGGACAGCAGAAATATTATAGCAGACATGAATCAGTATTTCAACAAAAATCTTTATTTAAGATCCCTGTACTCCATCCGCACAGCCTCAATGTGATCTTCATATAATGTTACGATCATATAGGTCGGTCTGGAACCGTCGCGGTTGCGCCATACGCTGCCCGGATTCAGAAGCCGGACGCCTTCGACGGTCTGATCAAAATAGACATGCGTATGACCGAAGAAAGCAATCTGGCAGTCCATGCTTTTTGCCCTCTCCGCCAGCGGTGCGATGCTGCCCCAGTACATATCGCGGTGGCCGTGCGTCAGAAGGATCTTATATTTTCCGATCTGCAGTACAAGATAATTCGGATAGTTTTCGAAATAATCATTATTTCCGCGAACAGCCGCATAGCCTTCCAGCATATATTTCGGAAGTTCGCTGTCGCCCATGTGAAAAAAATAGTCGGCCGATGTCCCGTATACTTCACGGAGCTTGTGAATCGGTTCTTCCAGACCATGGTTGTCACTGACTGCGATAATCCGTACCGGTTTTTCCATCGTGAAAATTATACTGTAAATGTTAAATAACGCAAACCGATTTTTCCTGTAGGTCGAGTTAAATTGAGATATCCCGCCCCGATTTTTCCTGTACGGTTTTCCGCATCAATTGTATAATATAAAAAACGGTGATAACTATGAACGGACTGATAACCCTGAACCTGTACCCTTACAATCTGTATGTGCTTTATGCCTCCATCGTTCTCCTTGTGATCTTTCTGATCCTGACGGTGACAAAGCTGATGCCCCTGGCTCAGGCCGCAAACAGCCTGAAGCCGACTACCGAGCGCATGACGGCAAATCTGAACGATATGTCGAAAAAGGCGACCGCTTTCGGAACAAAGCTTTCCAAGGCAGTGACCCTGATCAAAACCGCACTGCCGTGGCTTCTGCTTCTGAAAGCCGCAAATGATCTGTACAATGAATCCGATGAAAACGGCGTGAAGGAATTCGGACGCAGCACGATCAAAGCCTATAAGAAGCGTGAAGATGAAAAGAAGCTTGCCAAAAACGTCGCAAAGATTCTGAAAAAATAGTTTCCATTGCATGCATCCTCCGGGATGCTTTTTTCTTTTCCCATACAGAAAAAACCGCCCCATTACCGAAGCGGTTTCAGCAGTCACTTAACGGAAGATGCTTTCCGGTTTGACGCGGCACGGTGCGCCTGCGCCGTTTTCACACAGCCGGTTCAGTGCGGCGGAACCCCAGCCGCAGCCGAAGGCAAAGTCACCGTTCCAATTCTGTGCGTAATTTGTAAAGTTCGCCCCGTCCCCGAGGAAGAAGATCTCCATATGGCAGTGCGGTCCGGAACTGTTGCCCGAACTTCCGAGCGCTCCGATCGTATCGCCGGCAATGACAATCGAACCGGTCGGTATCGGTGATCCGGCAAGCAGATGCAGATACTTGATTGCATACAGACTGCCGTTGATCTTTGTAAGCAGATATACCTGGTTGCCGCCGCCCTGCGATCCGTTGCCGTTCTGCGATCCGCAGGTGGAGCCGAGTTCGCCGTACGGACAGCCGTCCTGACTCTTCAGCACAACGCCGTTGCCGACCGCAACGACCGCCGATCCGAGTCCGCCGGCAAAATCTGCTCCGAGATGCACGCCGCCCGAAGCGTAGTGCCATGTCCCGGCCTCCGGATTGATTCCCGCACCCGGTACGGGATAGGTCCATCCCGAGCTGGCCGTGACCTGATTCAGCTTTTCGGTGATATCCCGCATCATCTCACGGATCTTATCGATATCGCCGGCAATCACATTGCCCTTCGCTTCCAGATCCGC
Source organism: Erysipelotrichaceae bacterium (assembly GCA_015058875.1). GTDB lineage: Bacteria > Bacillota_I > Bacilli_A > Erysipelotrichales > Erysipelotrichaceae > Bulleidia. The sequence goes on from SVBN01000053.1 coordinate 12,312, forward strand.
GCTCTGTTTCCTATATTCTTCTTCGATGATCTGCGCCTGGTATTTCAGTGCCAGGATTTCATTCTGCTGGTCGAGTATCAGCTGGCGCTTGTCCTCGATTTCCTTTTTGGCCGCTTCCAGCTCATCCCTGTCCTTATTCAGCTGTTCAATCAGAACGACAAGCTGACCCATAATGTCTTCATCATAGCTGGTAATGTCGCTGATGCCGTTGATCACCCGGATCAGATCCTGGAATTTCTTCACTCCCATGATGACATCGAGAAACCGGTTGATGCGCATGGTTTCCTGATAGATCTCAATCCTGTCCTTGATCTTTGCCTGGGCATCCTCCACCTGCTGCGACCTCAGGTCGATATCCGCCTGCTTGGCGTCGATCTCTTCCTGTTTGGCGTCGATCTGTGAAGTCAGTTCATAGATCGATCCGTTCAGGGAGTCCGCCTGCATCTGGAGCTGGCGTACCTGCTTTGCATAAACGACGACATTTTCGGCAATGGCTGCCCTCTGGTTTTCGATATCCTTCAGCCGCTGGGATAATACATCGCTCTGACCTGATATGTAGTTCATATATGCAGTGCAGCTCTGTTTCTCCGCTGCCGTCAAAGGCAAAAGACCCGAACACATGCCCGACCAGTAAGCTGTGTCGGAGTAGTCAGGCTCTTCTGCCTTCATCGGCAATACGGTAAATCCGACAGTCATAAAAACACTGACAGTCAGATTCATTAGTCTCTGTCTGTTTTTTTTCATTCTCCTGTGCCGTTTTCCGATATGCGTGCAATCAGGGCGGTCAGCTGCTGTGTCTCATCGGTTGAGAGCTTTCTGTCCTTCATGTAGCTGGTAATAAAATCTCCGAGGGAATCGTTGAAATCTTCTTCCACCAGCTTTCTTGATTTCTGATGATAATACTCTTCCCGGCTGACCGACATGGTCAGTCCGCTGCGCTGCGGCAGAAGCAGTTCTTTTTCCCTGATTCTCCGGATCAGTGTGAATACCGTTGATTTCTTCCAGCCGTATTTCTCCTCGCAAAGATGCCACACATCCATGGAAGATATTCCCGGCTGATCCCATACAATTCTGGCAATTCTGCTCTCCGCATCGCTTAAAGTTTCCATGATCCCTCCAAAGGGCTACAAATGTAGCACTTACAGTCTAAATCATGAGTTTACAAACGTCAACCTTTTTGGGATAAAAAAAGCTCCTGCCTATCGGGAGGCAGAAGCGATATAATCCGCAAATGTCTGATTGCTGGAGTGCAGCAGTTTTGCAAGCTCAACGCCTACGTAGCGGTAATGCCACGGCTGGGGTACAATTCCGGTAGCTTCTTCACTGTTTCTGTCCCATGTGCATACAAAACCGTATTTGTATGCATTTTCTTCGAGCCAGAGATTCTGCAGCGTCTTTTCAAATGCATTCTGCGGGATGCCGTCTACACGGAAGTCAACGGTGAGACCGAGCTGACGTTCGCAGTGTCCCGGATACAGTTCATATTGAAGCGCATCTTTCCCGTATGTGTCCTCTGCCTGCTCATACCGCGTTTTCTGTTCATCATAGGAAACATATCCGTCGGTGATGATCAGTCCGGCGCACGCCTGATCGGATCCGAGCATGCCGCGGATTCCCCGGCACATATTCTCAAGGGGTTCCCTGGCCTCCTCTTCAATCAGAATCACATGATCGGAAGGCACATTCTCCGAGAGCGCCTGCAGCTTCCACGGGACTCTGCGCACAATGGTATGGCTGGCGTCCACCCAGGCGTCAAGACTTGCCGGATTCATGACCAGGACGCTGTCCTGCTTGTAGGGATCGCCGTTGTCGAGATAATCCTTGATTTCATCATAGGAATACTGGCTCAATAACAGGATCAGTGTATCCGTATCCATCACTTCGCGGGTATCTTCGATCATCCGGACAATCTGTCCCGGAGGCTGGTCCCACTGATACTGGCTCAGCCGTTTGTATTCCGCCGCATTGTAGATATTGAATCCGTCTTCCTGAATAAATGCGATAAAGACGTTCGGGGCAATGGAATACTCGATAATATAATCAATCTCATCGGAAGTCAGATATTCCTTGATCAGCTCCCGGCTTTTTTTATCCGTATACGGATAGCGCGAAAGGCTGTCATATTTGCTGTTGAGAACAGCGAGACACACCATTCCGAGCAATGCAACGGAAAATACAAAGACCGCCGTCCAGATTCTGATTCCGCGTGTTTGTCTGTTTTCCATATCTGCCATTATATCATTCTTCACTGTGCAGTGCTTCATAGACTTTTGCGGCTGTTTCCGCCGGTACGACCGCCGCTATTTCATCCACGCCCGCATTCTTCAGATTCGTGAAATTGCCGAATGTTTTCAGCAGAAGCTTCTTGCGCTTCGGCCCGATCCCTTCCACCTCATCCAGGATGGATTTCGTCTGAGCTTTGGAGCGCAGCTGGCGGTGATAGGTTACCGCCCTCCGGTGCACTTCGTCCTGCATTCTTGTCAGCAGGAAGAACAGGCCGGAGTCACGGTCGATCGCAAAGGTCTTTCCGTCGCTGTCCATCAGCGCATCGGTGCTGTGCTTGTCGTCCTTGACCAGTCCCATGATTTTGATATCCAGTCCGAGCGAGGAAATGATTTCCTGTGCCGCTTCGATCTGGATCCATCCGCCGTCCACGATGATCCCGTCGGGCATACGTCCGTTTTCCTTCAGCAGCCGGAAGTACCTGCGGTAAACGACTTCCTTCATCGAGTCAACGTCCGAGTTTCCGGTATGCAGCTTATAGAGACGGTAGCTTTTCCGGTCGGGTACACCGTCCTCATAGACCACGCAGCTGGCGACGGTGAACTGTCCGGAAATATGGCTGTTGTCGAACAGTTCCACCCGGTGCATTTCCCTTCCGGCAAGCCTCGAGAGTTCTTCGACCGCCTGTTCGGTAACGCTGTCCTGGCGCTCCGCGGCATCGAATTTCAGCTCCAGCTGTTTCCTGGCGTTGTCCTGACACATTTCAATCAGCTTCTTCCGGTAGCCTTTTTTCGGCAGGAAAACCGGCAGATCCAGCACTTCCTGCAGATCGGCGATATACGGTTCCGTTTCATCCGGCAGGACCAGTTCCCTGGGCTTGGGATGCTCGGCATAATACTGCATCAGAAAGGACTGGAATTCTTCCAGCGCATCCCCATACAGCGGCTTGAGACGGAATTCCTTGTTCAGCACGGTGCCCGAACGCACAAGAAAACCGGTGATGGCGAGATATCCGCGGTCTTCATACCAGGCAAATACATCCCTGCTTCCGCGGAAATCGGTCTCGATCATCTGCTTGTCTATGACGCGCTCAATGCTCGTCAGCATTTCCTTATATTCGCCGGCCTTTTCAAACTCGAGGTTTTCAGCGGCCTGCATCATTTTCTGCTTCAGCGAATCCGTGATTTCCTTCGTATCGCCGTTGAGGAAGTCGCGTACCTTATCCGCCATATCATTGTAGATTTTCGGGTCCACTTCATACTGGCACGGCCCGAGGCACTGGCCCATGTGGTAATACAGGCAGACTTTGTCCGGAATTCTTGTGCATCTGCGAAACGGATAGATCCCCTGCAGAAGCTTCAGCGTCGTCCGGGCGGCGCCGGCGTCGGGAAACGGCCCGAAGTATCTTGCTTTCCGGTCCTTTTTCATATCCCTGGCAATCAGCAGCCGGGGATATTCCTCCCGGGTCAGCTTGATGTACGGATAGCTGGAATCATCAATGAACATGATGTTGTATTTCGGACGGTATTTCTTGATCAGATTGATTTCCAGCACGAGCGCTTCCTTCTCGCTTCTGGTCACGATGAAATCAAAGTCCTCGATATTGGACACCATTTTGGATGTTTTGAAATCATGTGCGCCGGTAAAATACTGGTTCACCCGGTTATGCAGATTCTTGGCTTTCCCGACATAGATAATCTCGCCGTTCTTGTCCTTCATCTGATAGCTTCCGGGTTCATTCGGCAGATTTGCCAGTTTTGCCCTGATATATTCCCTGTCCATATCAGCCCTTCAATGTCACAACCGTTGCGCCGGTTCCGCCTTCATTCGGCATGCCGATGCGGAAGGAATCCACATCTTTGTCACGTTCCAGCTTTTTGTGCACGGCCTTGCGCAGTGCGCCGGTTCCGTCCCCGTGGATCACCCGGAACGTCATCAGCCGGTTCATCTTCGCCGAATCGAGATAATCCCCGAGCGCATCCATCGCCTCATCGACGCGCATCCCGATCAGATTGCATTCGGCGCTGATCGAAGAGGTCAGCGGATTGGACGCAAAGCTGACAAACGCCTCCTGCTTTTTATCCGGAATCACCTTGAGACTGTGGCGGATCTGATCCGCCTTCACATGCATGGTGCGGCCGTTGAGCAGAATCGTAATATCCTTCCTGCGGATTCCGGTAATCTTTGCCGGCTGGTCGTTCACTCTCAGCTCCACAACATCGCCGACGCGGAACTCCCTGTCATCCCGCAGAACTTCTTCATCCTTTTCCTTCGGTTTTACCGGTTCCTTCCGGTTCAGCTTCTGCCTTACGGCAAGCACTTCATGATAGCGAGCATTCTGCTGCATATCGCGCATTTCCTTCAGAATCTCATCCGCTTCCTGCCGCGCTTCCTCACGGTATGCGGCAATCTCTTCCTCCGCCTTCAGCTTCCATCTGTCCTTATCCGCTTCCAGACGGATCTTCTCCGCCCTCAGCGCTTCTTTTTCTTCCTCGAGCTGCTGTCTTAACGAAGCCAGCTCGTCTTCCTTCTGCCGGTTGACGGCAAGCTGCTTCTCCAGCTGTTCAATCAGCTGGTCCTCGGTTGTTTTGGACTGGTCCTTCAGAAACCGGGCGTAGCGGATGATGCCTTTCGGCAGTCCGTATTTCTCCGCCACTTCAAAGGCGTTGGACTGTCCGGTCATCCCTTCCAGATAGCGGTAGGTCGGACGCAGTTCTTCCATATCAAATTCAACGCTGGCAACCAGAATATCGTCATGGCGTTTGCCGTACGTCTTCAGTCTTCCGTAGTGGGTCGTCGCCACGCAGAGGCATTCTTTTCTGCGCAGCTCATTCAGCATGGCGATGGCAAGCGCCTCGCCTTCCCGCGGATCGGTTCCGGAACCGATTTCATCCAGCAGCGCCAGCGAATTTCCGGTCGCATCACGCGCCACTTCGGCGAGCTTGACGATCTGCGCCGAAAAGCTCGAAAGCGATGAGACAACCGACTGATCATCACCGATCGCCACAAAGACATGATCAAAGAACGGGATTTCCGCACGTTCGGCAGTGATCGGCATCCCGCAGTATGTCATCAGCACAAACAGACCGATGATCTTCATTGATACGGTCTTTCCGCCGGTATTCGGGCCGGTGATCAGCAGCATCCTTTTTTCGCCTTCGATCCGGTAGGTATTGGCAACTACCTGACGGGGATCAATGAGCGGATGCCTGCCCTTTTCAATCACCAGTTTCTTTTCTTCCGTGAGCTCCGCCGTTACGGCGCCATGTTTCTGTCCCCAGAGTGCCTTGGCAAACAGACAGTCCAGTATGGCACATGTTTCCAGATTGGCGAGTTCTTCTTCCGCCACCAGCGAAACCTCTTTGGACAGCCGTTCCATAATGATCCGGATCTCTTCCTGTTCCCTGGCAATCAGCTCCTGCTTGCGGTTATTGACGGCAATCAGTGCCGGCGGTTCGATATAGGATGCCTGGCCGCTGGCGGAATCGCCGTATACCATTCCGCCGAAGCTGTTTTTATCCTGCGCGCGCACAAGGACCGTCGCCCTGCCGCCGCGGTAGGAAACGATATTGTCGACAATGCTTGCCGCATGCGAGGAAAGGAAACGGTTCACCGCCGAAGCGATCTCCGAATCGATATTGCGCAGACCCCGCCGGACTTCCTTCAGTCCGGGCGAGGCGTTATCCATCACTTCCCCGTACGGATTGATGCAGGCGCTGATCGCCTTTTCCGTATAGTCATGCACACTCAGCGTCGACACCAGATCCTTCAGGGCGGGATGTTCCGATTCCAGCGATCTTTCATAGGCGATAATGCCGCGGATTCCCTGGATCAGCCGGACCTCGTCGTACAGCTCCTTCGCGCTCAGGACGCGCTGGCGTTTTGCGCTTTCCAGCATTTCCCTGCGGTCGCCGATTCCGCCGAACGGCATCGGTCCGAAACGGATCACCGCTTCCAGCGCTTCGCTGATCAGGGCGTGATCCCGCCGGATCACCAGCGGATCAAAGCTAGGCTCCGTCTTTCTCAGCAGTTCTGCGCCAAGCGAAAAAGCGCAGGAAGCTTCCATTTCCTGCAGGATCACATCAAGTTCAAGACTGCTTTCAGTGCTCATCTGACGCCTTTCCGTTTTCAAACCCCTGATCTTCCAGCCATTGGGCGACGGCTTCCTTATCGGCGCCGTCCAGGGATTTCGCTTCTTTGTAAATCCGGTCAATCATTTCCGACGAATTGAGTTCAATGCCCGCGCCGTCCGCGGTTTCGGTCACCTTGTTGTCAATCCATCCGATCCAGCTGTTGGAAACAATATACGCCCCGTTGGAAAAGAACGGCGTTTTCAGCAGGACCGAAATAATCAGCACCCAGACAAGGCCCGATACCAGTCCGATCGCTCCGCCCAGCAGTCCGCTGATCTCACGGATCACCGGAGTGCTTTCAATTTCCTTCAGCAGGCTTTCCAGGATCAGCAGGATAATCCGGCATACAAGAAATATAATGACAAACCACATCGCCTGATTGGCAATCCGGAATGCGGTATCCTTCAGCAGCGTATCCTGCAGGGGCGTCCACTTGCGCGGCCACAGCATCAGGTATTCCGCCACGACATCGCTGTAGCGCCATGCCGCAAAAACGGACAGCACCGTTCCGAACAGCGAAACAATCTGCCTCAGAAAACCTTTTGCCGCACCGGCGACCATCATGACGCCGAACAGGGCAATCAGTCCGATATTAATATATGTAATCCAGTCAACGGGAATCGTTATCATAGTTACCTCACTCACTTTCTGTATATGATACCCAAATCGGCGCATTTAGGCAATTCGTATGTTAGAATACCCCTATGCCCGCAAACACGATCACTTTAGAACTGACAAAAGAACAGGAAGACCGTCTGTTTTCCGCATTCTGCAGCAATGCCCATGAACCGCCTGCCTATGCAAAATGGCAGCTGCGTCCGGAAAACTGCGTGATTACCTGCTATGAATCCGGCAAAACCGTCTTCCAGGGAAAAGACGCCGAAGTATATGCCGGCGCCTTCACGGCCCCTCAGGAAGAGCGTCTGTATCCGCAGGCCGGAAGCGATGAAGTCGGCACCGGTGATTTTTTCGGTCCGGTATGCGTCTGCGCCTGCATCGTTGAAGCAGATGACGTCCCCTTTCTGGAAGCGCTCGGCGTCAGGGATTCCAAGCAGATCACCGATGAGACAATCCGGAAAGCGGCGCCGCAGATGACGGAGCGGCTGAAGCACAGCCTGCTTATCGTCAATAACCGCAAATACAATGAAGTGCATGAAACGGCGAATATGAACGCCGTCAAATCCATGCTGCATAACCAGGCGTATCTGAATCTCTCCCGGAAGGCAGAACTGCCTGCTCTGCGGATCATTGACCAGTTCACCCCGGAATACAGCTATTACCGCTATCTCTCTTCCCGTCCCGAAGTCATCGGCGGGATCCGCTTTGAGACAAAGGCGGAAAACAAATATCTCAGCGTCGCCGCTGCCAGCATGATCGCAAGATATGCCTTCCTGCGTTCCATGGATGCCATGGAAGAAACCTACGGCATGACGTTTGTCAAAGGTGCGGGCAGCGCGGTGGACGCATGCGGCCGGGAATTTGTCCGGAAATACGGAAAAGAAAAACTCGGCGATGTCGCCAAGCTTCACTTTAAGAATACGGAACGGATCTACTGATCGGTTCCTTTTTTCTCGGGATTGGGAACCTTTTCCACATCCAGGCGGATCGTATGGTCAATCCGGCACAGTTCCACGCCGGCTGCCCTCAGCATGCGCTTGGAAATGATATTGCCGTCAGTGCCGTTGTATTTGTCGCTTTCATATACGATCCTGACGATGCCGGACTGGATGATCGCCTTGGCGCATTCATTGCACGGAAAC
>SVBN01000054.1 GCA_015058875.1 Erysipelotrichaceae bacterium
CCTTCCCTGCCGCTTATATTATACAACAACTAGCCGCTAGTTTCAATAGTTATAAGAAAACTCATCTACTATTTTCGATGAGTTTATTGGTCTTCCATGATGCAAGGGTTTTTCAGCAGCCTCGCTGAAAGCCGTGTTTTTCATTTGAAAACGGAGATGCACGGCACCTCCGTTCATGATACCTGTTTATCTGTTTTCAGAATTCTCAGAGCCCAGTCGTGGTCAATCACGCTTTCCTTCAGCATGTTCTGATCAAGACGCGGCATCACTTCCGTTTCAGCGCGCTGATACATTGCCTGATCAAACGGAATCTGTCCGACAAAGCCGTCCTCCGTTTCGACAACGAATGCATTCCCCGCCTCATCCGGAGAGAAATACAGTCCGACAACATGCATGGACTGATCTCCCAGCATCAGATCCGCCATCAGTGCCGGCTTCATGAGCTCGACTGCACGGTCATCCAGATTTTCTTCAAAGATCAGGATTTTTTCCGTCAGATCATTGGGCAGATGAACGGCGCGCATCGTATAGGTTCTCCTTGCGGCATGTTCGCGGATTTCATCCTCTTCCGCCAGCTGGTCCAGCGCTTTTTCAAACGGATTCTCATCCGTACCGTCGATCAGCTGGATCATCAGCTGCCTTCCGCTGTCATGGTACAGCAGCGGATATACCAGCCCGTACTCACATCCGCATGCGGGACAGCGCATCGTAAACAGCGAGCCGTCCAGCACGCTTTCCTTCTGTTCCGGATGCTCACTGACATTGATCCATGCCGGCAGACTCTGCCGGTATTCATGTCCGCATGCCGGACATTTCACATCGTATTCACTGTACTGCTTCATGCTTCCTCCATGCGGTAAAAACAATAATATCCCGGATCGCGGTTCTGTGTATCTTCTTCCAGGATGCGTACATTACAGTATGCAAACGGCCAGGAGAAACGGACTTTTCCCTGTCTGCCTTCTTCCTCATACTTGCCTTCTTTCCATGAGGGATCCAGCACGGCGGCGGTATCATCATGGACGGACAGCACAAGAATATAATGGCCGCCGTGGGAGAATACGCCGGTATAGCCGTCATGATCCCCGCCGGTATTGACGATCACCTTCCCGCCGGCCTTCAGACAGTCCGTCAGATCTTTCAGATCATTTGACATGACCATGCGGAGTCCGTACGCTTCGCACAGTGCTTTTCCGAAAATCTTCATATCCGTCCCGGGGTCCATATTCGCACCGCACGATACGGCAAGATCCCTCAGATCTCTCATTTCATGCACGCCTTCGACGAGTGCGTCCAGCATCATTGCGGCGCTGCAGATCCCGCATCCTGCCCGGGCGATATTTCCCTTCGCCATTTCACTCTGAGGATCTTTCATATTGGTCGGATACGGAACATCCGGCCAGTCTAGCTGATTCCAGTAGCGCATATCAGACCTCAAAATCCGTGCGGATTCCTGCCTGATTTCTGGCTTCATCCAGTATCTGCATGACCGTGAGGGAAACATCCAGATGCTGTTTCATCTCCTCCCATGCACCGGTATCATGCATGCGCAGGAATTCCTTCATTTCGTAATACATGCCCGGAACATGATCCTGCGGAACAAAGCGCTCTTCGCTGCCGTCATTGCGGTGCAGAATAAATCCGGTCATTCTGGAAGCGGCATCCTCTGAGAACAGATATCCCCGGTCGCCATGGAAACTGACGCGGCATGGGGCAGAACAGTCCTTCGCCCCGATCAGCGAGGCCCGGAAGCCTTCATATTCCATTGTCAGAATTCCGGAAGTATCGATATTCCGGACGATATTCGCCTGATAGCGGATCCTGTCCGGCTTCCCGAACAATCCGACCATGAAATAGATATTGTAGAGGTTGATATCCATCAGAGCGCCGCCGGCCTTATCCGGATCAAAGACCGGCAGGATCTCTCCGGCTTTGAATGCGTCATATCTGCGGGAATACTGGGAAAAGCTGAGCTCCGCCATTCTCAGCTCGCCGATCCCACCGAGCGCTTCCCTGACCTTCCCGTACAGCGGATTGTACTGATTCATCACCGCTTCAAACAGATACAGATGTTTTTCCACAGCAAGATCGTACAGGACTTTCGCCTGGGCGTAATTGGAAGTAAACGGCTTCTCGCAGATCACATGCCTGCCGGCTTCCAGAGCCTGTTTCGCGTAGGAATAATGCATATAGTTGGAAACGCCGATATATACCGCTTCCACATTCTCACTGGCAAGCATTACGGCGTAGTCCGTACGGATGACAGGGATCTGATAATCGTCCGCAAGCTTCTGCAGTTTTTCCATGCTCTGAGGCCGTCCGCAGATCTCCGTGATTTCCATTCCCGCCCGGCGTGCGCCTTCAATAAATACAGGAATAATCGCTCCGCTGCCGGCAATACCGATTTTCATATGTAAAATCCTCCGTATCTTTTCATCTGATTCCCATTGTATCGGAAATAACAGTGTAATCAAAATGAAAGAACATACATCCCCGCCGATTTGGTATAAAATAGTTTTATCAGAATCACCAGGAGGAAAAATAATGAATCTGTTCGGAAAGAAAAAAGACAAAGAAGAAAAGACAACCACCACTGCTTCCGCAAAGAAGCCGGCAACTGTTTACCAGCCTTCCACAGGCACGGATGATGTTCCTACAGCAACGGTCGTCAAACCTGCCGCAGCAACAACAGTTAAGCCTGCCGCAACAACAACGGTAAAACCGGCCGCCACAACAACCGTCAAGCCCACCGCAACAACGACAGTAAAACCAGCTGCGACGACAACAACCGCAAAACCGGCTTCCACATTCACTGTCAAGCCGGCTGCTGAAAAGAAAGAAGCTGCGAAGCCGACATTCACAGTCAAGCCTGCCGTCAAGACACCGACAGCCGCTGAAGTTGAAGCACTTGCCAAGGAAGTCATTCAGGGCAAATGGGGCAACGGTGCAGAAAGAAAAGAAGCGCTTGAGAAAGCCGGCCACAACTATGACACAGTACAGGCAAAGGTCAATGAGCTTCTGACAGGCAAAAAAGCCGGTGCAGATGTTGAAACACTCGCTAAGGAAGTCATCCAGGGCAAGTGGGGCAACGGTGCCGACAGAAAAGCAGCGCTTGAAAAAGCCGGATACAACTATGACCAGGTACAGGCAAAGGTCAACGAACTGCTGAGCGGCACAGCACCCGCAGCTCCGGCAAAGTCAGTTGAAGAAGTTGCCAGAGAAGTCATCCAGGGCAAATGGGGCAACGGTGCCGACAGAAAGGCAGCGCTCGAAAAAGCCGGATACAGCTACGATGAAGTCCAGGCAAAAGTCAACGCGCTTCTGAAGTAAAAAAATCCGATTCATCAGGCAGACAGTCATGAGACTGTCTGTCTTTTTTCATCAGGGCATAATGAAAACCGGCATTGCGCCGGTTCTGATTTTCTCTTTGTTTTATTCCGCGGACATGTTGATACTGCCGGAAACAGGAACATTGCGGGGAGAACACAGAATGACCTGATGTGCCACCTTTTCAATCGTTCCGTCCAGGGAGTATACGACGCCGGTCAGGAAGTCAATCATGCGCTGCGCATCATCGCGCTGCAGGCGGTGCAGATTGACGATGACTGCCGTACCTGATTTCAGCTGATTTCCGATTGTGACGCCTTCCTCAAAGCTTGACGGTTCGAACAGGGAGAGATTTGCATTTTTTGTATTATCGTTAGCCATATGTTTCCTCCAGATCTTACACGTTTATTATACATTTGTTTTTACTTCACCGGAGTAAAAATCCGCCTGTCATTGCGGATATCCGCAGAAAATGCTCAGCTGTTGTGCTCTTTCAGCATCTGCGCAAGCTGTTTCAGGGCGTCATCCGCATTCCGGAAATGAATCACATGCATGCCCATGGCTTCCGCGGGCTTCAGATATGCCGTTTCATCATCGATCATGACGCACTCTTCCGGTTTCAGTCCGTACCGGCTGATCAGCGTGTCATACATTCTCTGATCCGGTTTTCTCTGATGCTCTTCATGGGAGAATACGCCGCCGTCGATCAGTTCATATCCCGGATACGTCTTCATGATCTGATGCAGCTCATCCGGTACATCGCACAGCATGTAGATGCGGTAACCGGCCTTTTTCAGCCGGGCAATTCCCTGCCACATTTTCTCATCCGGCTTCATATAGAAGCTCCAGTCATCCAGGAATGCCTTTTCCATCAGCTTCTGATATTTCGGATATTTCTGCTTCAGCACATCAACCAGCTCATAGACATCCCGGTAGTTTCCCTTGTTCCAGTTGTCCCATTCCTCACTGCCGGCCATGACCTGCACCATGACTTTCATTTCAAACGGATTCGGTCTGTATTTCTTTATCAGTTCCAGGACTTTGACGTTCATCGTTACGCCGCCGCCGTCCAGTATAATATTCCGGATCATTTCAGTTCCTCCGTTTCAAAATAAACGCCGAAGAGATCTCCTTTGCTTTCATCATCAAACTGTTCGAGATATGACAGACAGAAGAAGCTCTCCCCTTCCGGCACTTCAAATACAAGATCCCCCGCAATCTCTTCATCGGGACGCAGAAGATATTCCGTCTTCAGAAGATTCTGCCCGCTGATCGCAGTCAGATATGTCAGCGGCACCGTCCAGCCGTCGTCTTCATCACTCCAGGTGATCTGGAAATCGGTATCATACATCGTGATATCCCTGTCCGTTGTATTCCTGATCCGCATCTGTACGCCCAGCAGCGCATTCCCTTCCTGCGGTTCATAGTCCTCATACTGTCTGAGCAGCCGGGCGCTTTCCGCACTGAAATCAAAGAATGCGGTATGCATCGTTTCACTGGTTTTCCCTTCATGAAAGCCTTCCTGCAGGGATGCCGTATCCTGTGCCGGCAGCGTTTCCTGCGGTGCGGCAGTTGTTTCAGGAAGCGACGGTGCGGAATCTGCGCAGCCGATCAGAAACAGGGACAGCACGGCAGTCATCAGTCTCTTCATACATCCTCCCGGTATACTTCCGTCTCTTCCAGAACATGGCGCATCCGGAATGTCAGAAGCAGCGCCCCTGTCAGAAACAGCAGCGGGTGTCTCAGCAGAGTTCCGTTCATCAGAAAAAGGATGGAAACCGCACAGGCATGAATCATGCAGCTGATGCGGCCGGCACCGCAGAACATGAAGAAAAGATCGCAGATGTCCGTCATGATCAGGATGGCTGTCGATACGATCAGCCACATGACGCCGGATACGGCATTCGGGAAACCGAATTCCAGATGGGTCAGGGTCAGCGGAACAATCATCAGAAGGACCGAGGCAGAAAACAGGATGTTTTCAATCCCGTTCCAGGGGATCGGTCCCCTGCCGTCCTTTGTTCCGAAAACACGGACGGCAATTTCACTGATCACCAGGATCGCGCATACGATCAGGTTTACTGTATTAATCGGATTCCATGTCATAATATCCTCTCTGGCCTCCAGTCCAGATAATCCCCGGATACAAGCTGATATTCAATGCCTCTGATATTTCCCGTCAGAGAATCATTGAAATGTTCCGGTCCGTGCAGATGGGCATAAACTACTTTCTGCACATGATACTGTTCTGCCATTCCGGTAAAGGGTCCGGACTGTTTTCCGGGATCCGTCGGCGGATAATGCAGCAGAACAATCAGTTTCTCATATCCGTCTTTCTTTGCGGCAAGAATGCCCTGCTGGAGTCTCAGCAGTTCGCGGTCCTTCATCTTTTCCGCATGCACGGGCTCATCAAAGCCCTCGTCACTGTATCCTTTTGTCGCAATAAACGCATACTCTCCGTAAGGGAAATATCCTCCCTGCAGGAATTCCAGTCTCCCGGCAAATCTCTGATTCAGTTTCTTTGTATTCCTTACTTCCCAGAACAGATCATGGTTCCCTCTGGTCAGAATCTTTCTGCCGGGCAGACGGGCAATGAATTCCAGATCCGCTTCACATTCCTCAAGCTTTCTTCCCCAGGAATGATCTCCCAGAAGAAACAGGATATCGTCATCGCGGATGATCCCGGGAAAATATTTCAGAATCTTATTCTCATGATCCAGCCAGTTTCCGCCCCACCTGTCCATGGACTTATCGCTTGAAAACGAGAGATGCAGATCACCGATTGCATAGACCGGCATGATTATTTTCCCTCTTTTGCTTCCTGTTTCAGGCGGTCTTTCGTACCGGTCACGATGAGATTGATCCGTTTTCTCAGCCGGTTTTTCATAACTGCGGAAGAAAACCAGTCCGATTTCTTTTTGGTCATCAGCGTCTGCGTCACGGTCACATGACAATGATCATCATCTTTCGGATCAATGCGGTATCTCATCTGGATATTGCCGTCATTGCGGGCAACCTTGACGCCGTATTCCCTTCCGGGCACCAGCTTTTTGAAGGTGACCAGTTCTTCTCCCTTATCGGTCGCATGCCGGTAGTGGTAACCCTGCCGGATATCCTGTTCGCCCAGATCCGTCCCGATTGCGGCAGATGCTTCCTGGGCGGCGCTGATCAGCAGTGTTCTGTAGAATTCTTTTGCGCTGACACTGCAGTCCTGTTCAATCACTGTTTCCTGCATATTTCCCTCCGGCTTTCTGTTTCTTTCCTGTATCCCGTTTATTATACCAAGATCGTCTCCGGAATCATAATGGTCCTTCCGGGATGATATATGCTATCATGGCACAAGAGGATTTAACTGTATGAACGATGAATCACTGCGTATATACCGGCTGATGGGCAGAATCTTTTTCGGTATCGGGGCGGGAGTGCTCGGGCTGTTCGGATTGATTTCCCTTTATGCCGGCCTGCTGACTTTCATGATTGCATTGATGACGGGGCTTCCGTTCCTGGTGATCGGCGCGGGATTTCTTGCCTATGTGAAGAAAAAGGAACAGGCAGTAAACGAACTGATCGAAATGGGATATACGGTGAATGCCGTAATCACGGATATTTATCAGGATACTTCCATCACCGTCAACGGCAGGCACCCCTGGATGGTGGAAGCGGTCTTTGACGATCCGAAAACACTGGGCGTTCACACGTTTACGGCGCATACGGACGGATGGCGTCCCAGCCGGATTATGATCGGCGGCACGGTTTCCGTCTTCGTCGATCCGCTGGATTTTTCCCGGTACGCGGTGGATCTGGATACCATCGAACTGCCGGAGGAAGAAGAGGATCTGAGCGATCTGCTGAGCGGCAGGAGCGAAGAACAGACCTTCCTGCAGAGAAAATGAAAACCGGAGTTATTCTCCGGCTTCTTCATCGAGCTCCCTGAGGAGCTTTTCTTCTTCTTTTGTCAGCTCATGTTTTGCGAACAGATCCGGACGGCGCTCTCTGGTCAGCTTCAGCGACTGCTTCAGACGCCATTTCCGGATATTTTCATGATGTCCGGACAGCAGGATTTCCGGCACCTTTTCCCCTTTGTAATCCGCAGGCTTGGTATACTGCGGATATTCCAGGAGACCGTTTTCATGTGATTCCTCATCCGTGCTTTCATCCCGGATTGCGCCTTTCAGAAGACGGACAACCGAATCGGAGATCACCATGGACGCAAGCTCGCCGCCGGTCAGAACATAATCGCCGATGGAAACCAGTTCGTCCATATGGTGATTGATTCTCTCATCCAGTCCCTCATAATGACCGCACAGGAGAATCAGATGATCCAGCGCGGCATATTCATGCGCTTTCTTCTGGGTATACGGCTGACCGGCCGGAGACATCAGCACGCTGCGGCTTCCCTCTGTTTTCACCGCTTCCAGTGCATCCAGCACCGGCTGGCATTTCATCACCATGCCGGCTCCGCCACCGAAGGGAGAATCGTCCACATGGCGGTAGCTGCCCGGCGCATAATCGCGGATATCCACGATTTCAAATTCCACCAGTCCTTTCTGGATGGAACGGCTGATGATGGAGGTGTTCAGGAAATCATGAAACATGTCCGGAAAAATCGTCAGGATCGTGATCTTCATAACAGTCCCTCATCCATATGAATCCGGATCACCCCGTTCTCCGGATCGACTTCCTTCACAAATGCAGAAATATCCGGAAGCAGGAACTCCTTCCCCTCCGGCATGCGGATCCGCAGGTTTTTCTGGGCACCGCGGGTTTCTTCCACCGCAGTCACTTCGCCGACTTCTCTGCCGTCTTCATCCACAGCCCTGAGACCGATCAGTTCATCTGCATAATACTCTCCTTCCGGAAGTTCATGCCGGTCGTTTGCGTCGATGCATACGACACAGCCCTTGTACTTTTCAACGAGATTGATGTCGCCGTATCCCTGAAAGACCACCAGCGGACTTCCCTTATGAATCCGGAAGGACTGTACCTGAAACGGGAGATATCCCTCTTCCGTTTCCAGATAGACCGTATTGCCTTTTCTGTAGCGGACTTCATCAAAATCCGACCAGCTCTCAATCCTGAGCTCGCCTTTCAGTCCATGCGTATTAACCACTTTTCCGATTTCAATATATTCCATAAAACCTCCGGAAAGAAAAAGATGCATTGCGCATCCTTTTCAGATTTCTTCAAACTTGATACTGACCCGTTTATTCTCTGAATGGGAAGCGATGGACATAACCTGACGCAGTGCAGATGCCATCATGCCCTTTCTTCCGATGAGCCGGGCAATGTCGTCATTCTTCGCATAAACATGCAGAACTACTTCACGGTCATTCAAACCGGAAGTCATTCTGACATCCAGGCTTTCACGATCATTGACCATCGGCGCAACCAGATCTTTCAGCACCTGATCCAGCTCTGCCATAGAGAATTACTTCTTTTCTTTTTTCGCTGCTTTTTTCTCGTCGTCGAACTTCTTCATGATGCCCTGAGAAGAGAAAATGTTGCGAACTGTGTCAGACGGCTGGGCGCCATTGCGGAGCCACTTGAGTGCGAGTTCCTGATCAACACTTACGGTTGCCGGTTCTGTTGTCGGATTGATATATCCGATTGTTTCAATAGCACGGCCGTCACGGCGTGTTCTGCTGTCCGCAACGACAACACGATATCTCGGAGCCTTTTTGGAGCCCATACGTGTCAGTCTGATTTTTACTGCCATATTCTGATTCCTCCTTAACGAACATTACCTATTATAGCGGCCTTTATATGCCTGTCAAGTATTTTTGCTTGACACCCGCACGCTTTTCTTCCGGATAATATGCCTGTTCCTTTCGGGAGGCGGCTTGCTTTTCCAAAAAGAACTGCTATATTGAACATTGCGGCCGGGAATCCGGCCAATGATGAAAAGGAGAAATAATATGGAAAAAGAAAAGATGATGCGCTCGGCGGGCACGCTTGAGCTGATTCTGAATATCGTTGAAAAAATCATGTGGCTCGGTGCGGTATTGATGATCTTCATCTGCGCCGCATCCGTCTTCATGAAGGATACGCTGCTGAACGAAATCATTACCGGCATCAGCATCAACGGAATTTCCGTCTCACCCGATGCAATCGGCGGAACCGATGCGGCAGCCAGATATATTCTGATCAACGCCGGCATCGCCCTGATCGACATCCTCATCTCATGCATCGGCATCAGAGCCGGACGCAATGCACTGAAGACAATCAAAGCGGGACACCCCTTTGATGAAAGCGTCGCCGCAGGTCTGAAAAAGATCGGCTGGATCATCCTGATCTGCACAATCCTGATTCCGGTGGGAAAAGCTGTTCTGGATGCAGTCCTCATCAGCAATCTTGATCTTTCCCAGATTCTCAATACGGAAACTGCCGGAAAGATGAACCTGAAGGTGGACATCAGTCTGACAAGTGTATTCTTTGCGATGGTCATGTTCCTGCTGTCCCATATCTTCCATTACGGAGCCGGACTGGAACAGAAAGCCGGACAGCAGTAAAAACATCTGTATCCAAACTATTGACAGGGCTGAAAACAGTCCTGTTTTTTCATGCGAAGACAGAAAAAACTCCGCGGAATCACCGTGGAGTTTTTCATTATGATGTGTGATTCAGAAGAGATTGATACTGTCTGAATGCTCAGCGGAACAGATTCCGGAAGAAGTCCATGAGACTTGTTCTGGGTTTGTCTGATTTTGAAACATAATCCATACGTTCTGCTTCAAACCAGTTCGGTGAAACTCTTACTTCCATATTTGAATAAAGCGGATACATTGCCAGCATATATTTCCCCTCCATTTACTTTCTTGTGCTTTACACCTATATAATAGCTGATATGTAAGCACATACAATGGATTGAAAACATAATAATTATGCTTTTATATGTGCTCTCAGTACATATAAATAGTATGATATTCCTGAAAAGAGAGGAAGCGGTATGGGATATACTATCGAAGATCTGATGAGCAGCTCACAGGACAAATACGAAATCACCTTTATGGCCGGACAGAAAGGATGGTCCAATTCCATCAGCTGGATTCTGCTGATTGAGGATATCAACGCCCTACGCAATTTCAAGGGAAAGGATCTGGCAATCACCACCGGATTCGGCTTTTCCAAAGAATCACAGCTTCTCGCCCTTGTCAGCCTGCTGGTCAAGCTGCGGGCTTCCGGACTGATCATCAATACCGGGATGTATATCCATGAGATCCCGCAGTCCGTCATTGATATCTGCAATGAAAATGATCTGCCGCTGCTGACGGTGCCATGGCATATCCAGCTGTTTGATATGATCAAGGATCTGAACATCCGCGTACTTCTGCAGGGCATGGCGGACGAACAGATATCCGCGGCTTTTATCGAGGCAATCGAAAAACCGAAAAACAGTTCTTACCGCACGGAGCTTCTGCCCTATTTTGATGTGGACGGGGATTTTCAGGTATTTGTTCTGGAAACCGGGGATCTGGATACCATGGATACCGTTGAACGGAGGAGACTGAGCTTCCAGATACAGATCTACCTGGAAAGCATTTCCCATAACGCCAGTTTTTTCTACTATGATTCATGCTTTGTCGTTGTCGTAAACAATGTGCCGGAAAACACCCTACATGAGATCATTGCATCATTTGAACAGCGCGTGCAGCAGCGAATGCCGCGGCAGAAACTGGCGGTGGGTGTCGGCAGTATTCTCAGGGATCTGGACAACCTGACTTACAGCTATAAAAGAGCGCGTGCGGCAGCCCGGAAGGCATTGGCCGAGGGTGAAAGAATCGTCTGGTTTGACGATATGGATACCGAGCGTCTTCTGTATCTGGTCAGCGATCCGTATCTGATCCGGGAAATGGGTCCTGATCTTCTGAAGCCGCTGATCGACTATGACGCAAAAAACAGCAGTGACTATGTCAGACTGCTGGAAACCTATCTGCGTACGGACGGGAGCATTCAGGAAACCGCATCGCAGATGTATCTGCACCGGAATACCGTGATCTACCGCATGAACAATATCAAAAAGCTGCTGAACAGCAATCTTGATACCACCGAAGAAAAGATGAAGCATCTGATCGCATGCCGGCTTCTGAATCTGAAGTGATCCGGCTTCCCGTATCTTTCTGCCGGAAAATGATGGGTTTCTTATCAATGCTGTACGTATGCGGTGAAAATAACACTGTTTTTTGCGAATGCAATATGTTTCCCCCATATCCGCAGTACACAGCATCCATCCGCCATCTATCTAATTTATCAGCTGAAAAAAAATACTGCAGGACCGTGCCTGCAGTATTCTGTTTCAGATGGTGATCAGGAGAGAATCGGCTTGATGGCTGCGGCAAGCGCATCCTTTTCAGCCTGTGCTTCAGCGAGATCCTTGCCGAGCGTTGTGAAGTATGTCTTGATCTTCGGCTCTGTTCCGGAAGGACGTACAACAACGGTAGCGCCGTCTTCCAGGTCATAGATCAGAACATTTGCCTTCGGCAGTCCGGTTTCTTCCGGTTTTGTGTAGTCGGTTACTTTGACAACTTTCTTTCCGGCAAATTCTGTCGGCGGAGTTGTTCTGAGTCCGGTCATGATTCCGGCCATCTTGTCCATTCCGGACAGACCCGGGAATTCAAAGCTGTCAACCTTGTTCAGGTAACGGCCGTACTGTGCATAGATTTCTTCCAGACGCTGCTTGATGGAAGAACCGATGGAACGATAGTAAGCAGCCATTTCACAGATCAGCATGGATCCGATGATGGCGTCCTTGTCACGTACATACGGTCCTGCCAGGTAGCCGTAGCTCTCTTCGAAGCCGAAGATGAAGCGGTCAACTTCACCGTCTGCCTCAAGACGGGCGATCTGGTCGCCGATCCACTTGAAGCCGGTCAGTGTGTGACGCAGTTCAACGCCGTAGTGCTCCGCAACCTTGTCAGCCAGCGGTGTGGAAACGATGGACATGACAGCAACCGGTTTCTCCGGCATTGTGCCCTTTTCGATTCTGCCTGCGCAGATGTAGTCGAGCAGCAGTACGCCCATTTCGTTGCCGGATACGAGCTCATAGGAGCCGTCCGGACACTTCATGGCGATACCGACTCTGTCGGCATCCGGGTCGGTAGCGAGCATCAGGTCTGCGCCTGTCTGCTTTGCCAGTTCGAGTCCCTTTTCCAGAGCTTCAAAGATTTCCGGGTTCGGATACGGGCAGGTTGTGAAGTAGCCGTTCGGATATTCCTGTTCCGGAACGATTGTGATATCGGTAATGCCCATATGGCCGAGCACGGTGGTAACCGGTACAAGACCTGTTCCGTTCAGCGGGGAATAAACAAGCTTCAGTCCGGCTGTTTTGCACAGACCGGGTCTGACCTGTCTTGCCTCGATAGCTGCGTAAAGTGCATTCTTGCAGTCGTCGCCGACGAACTTGATCAGTCCCTTTTCAACGCCTTCCGCGAAGGACATCTTCTTGGCGCCGGTCAGAACGTCTGTCTTCTGAATGGAATCATAAACAACGGCAGCCGCATCGTCTGTCATCTGGCAGCCGTCCGGTCCGTATGCCTTGAATCCGTTGTACTTCGCCGGGTTGTGGGATGCTGTAATCATGATGCCGGCGTTGCAGTTGTAGTATCTTGTAGCGAAGCTGAGCGCCGGTACCGGCATCAGTTCGTCATAAATACGTACGTTGATTCCGTTTGCAGCAAGAACGCCGGCAGCGTCTCTTGCGAAGTTCCAGCCCTTCAGACGGCTGTCATAGCTGATTGCGACTGTCTGTGTGCCGCCCTGTGTCTTAACCCAGTCCGCAACGCCCTGTGTAGCCTGCATGACTACCCAGATGTTCATGCGGTTTGTGCCTGCGCCGAGCGTGCCGCGCAGACCGGCTGTTCCGAACTGCAGGGAAACAGCAAATCTTTCCTTGATTGCGTCATCGTCACCGGCAATGCTCTGGAGTTCCGTCTTCAGATCGACATCCACCAGGTCAGCTTCCAGCCAGCGCTTATACTCATCCTGATACATAATGATTATTACCTTTCCTTTCCAATTGATTACTTTTATTATAGGCGAAATCAGACAGGTTTTTATACACGATTTTTCTTTCCCGGCTTTTTTTCATTTTAAAAGGCAGACATTTCGCATCATGTCTGCCTGTTCAGGAAAAATCAGCGGAGAAAGAAGACTCTTCCGTCTTTTCTCGCAGCCGCCTTCGGTTCCGTTCCTTCGGCAATATGTCCGAGAATCAGATTGCCGATGCCCTCGTAATCGCCTTCGACGCCTGCCTGTTTCAGGATTTCCTTTCCGCGCTCAGATTCGAATACCTGCTTGGCGCGGTGAATCCAGCAGGAACCAAGACCCAGATCATGCGCCGCCAGCATCATATTGCCCATGGTCAGGGAACCGTCATATACCTCAGTCGGTACAGACTTATCCGCAAGCACCACCAGCACACACGGTGCGCCGTAGAACGGATCCATGCCTTCCCGGCCCATGACTGCGGCATTCAGTGCGGACACTTCATCACGGATTTCCTTATTTGTAATCGCAAGAATAACCGGCGCCTGCTTTCCCATGCCGCTTGCGGCATAAAGGCCTGCCTCGATGATTGTATTGATCTGTTCCTCGCTTACCGGTTCATCGGTAAACTGACGGATACTGCGTCTGGTACGAATCTTTTCAAGTACTTCGCTCATATGATGATTTCCTCCTTTTGTATCTTCACTGCCATTTTATCATTCTGCGGCCTCAGAGATATGTTTCATGCCCGAAGAAAAACGGCAGCATCCCGGTTATGATTCCGGTAAATGCGTGCCGTCTTCCCTTTTTGTTCATATGCAGCTGTGAGGCTGTTTTATGTCCGGTTTACCTTCTGAGTCCTTCCGCCCATTCGTTGTATGCGGCAAGATCCTTCTTCGCCTGTTCCATTGTTTCGGAATGCACAAGCAGATATACCTTGACCTTCGGTTCGGTTCCGGAAGGACGCACCAGAATCTTGGAGCCGTTTTCCAGATTGAATTCCAGAACATTGGAGCCTTTCAGTTCCATTGTTCCGCCCTCGCTTCCATCCGCATTCCGGATACTGCCGTCCCTGTAGTCGCGGTACTGCGCAACCTTTGTTCCGCCGATTTCCTTCGGCGCCTGTTCGCGAAGTTCCTTCATCAGGTCCGCCATCTTCTCCAGCCCGTCGAGACCCGGCATGACAAGATTGAGCGTATGTTCCTGATATGCGCCGTATTTCTCATACAGATCCTGCAGTGCCTGATATACGGTCTTTCCCTGCGCACTGTGCCAGCATGCCATCTCCGTCAGCAGCATCGCCGCTGTTACGGCATCCTTATCGCGGACATAATCCCCGACCATGTATCCGTAGGATTCCTCAAATGCCCAGATGACTTCCCCCTGCTTATCCCATTCCAGCTGGTTCTTTTTCTCGGCCATGAATTTGAATCCGGTGAAGGTATTGAAGATCTCCACGCCGTTCCGCTCGGCAATGGTTTTTACCAGATCGGTGGAAACAATTGTCTTCAGGGCAACCGGATGCTCCGGCAGTCTTCCCGCGCGTTTCAGAGCCTGGATGTAATAATCGAGGAACAGCGCGCCGGTCTGGTTGCCGCTCAGCGGGATGAACTTTCCCTCGTTGTCCCTGACCATCAGACCGACTCTGTCCGCATCGGGATCCGAACCGAGAATAAAGTCCGCATTTACCTGATCTGCCAGGTCCACCGCAAGATAGAAGCCTTCCGGATTTTCCGGATTCGGCGATTCCACCGTCGGGAAGTTTCCGTCAATTACCATCTGTTTCGGCTCGCAGTGCAGATTCTTCAGTCCGATTCTGTGCAGCACTTCCGGGATCAGTTTATAGCCGCACCCGTGGAACGGTGTATACACCATTGTGAATTTCTCATTGTTTCTGACGCAGTCCTCATCGACGGAAATATTGAGAACTCTTGCCAGGAAGCGCTCATCGGTATCTTCGGACATGATTGTGATAAGTCCCTGCTGTTCCGCTTCATAGAATTCCATCCGTCTGATTCCGGCAAACAGATCGATCTGTTCCATCTTCGCAGCGATTTTCGCGGCATGTTTAGGCGGCAGCTGGGCGCCTCCTGCCCAGTAAACCTTGTATCCGTTGTAGGCAGCCGGATTATGGGATGCCGTCACATTGATGCCGGCAATGCAGTCATATTCGCGTACGGCAAAACTGAGCTCCGGAGTCGGACGCAGCGAATCAAAAATCCGGACCGGAATGCCGTTGGCGGCCATGACTTCCGCGGCGGCCATGGCGAATTCATGTGAATGATTGCGGCAGTCAAAATCAATGGCAACGCCTCTGGCTGCCTGCTGTTCTCCTTCTTCCAGAATCACCTCGGCGAATGCCTGGGTGGCGTGACGGATAATATGAATATTCATATTATGCCAGCCGACACCCATAATGCCTCTCAGTCCGGCCGTGCCGAATTCCAGCGGACCGTAGAAGCGGTTCTCGATTTCCTTCTCATCGCCGGCAATGGAGCGCAGTTCTTCCTTTTCCTGCGCAGACAAAACATCTGAAGCCAGCCATTTTTCATACTCTTCACGGTATGTCATATGTTCAATTCCTCCAATGATCTTTAAGAATTTCTTCTGACTCCATCATACCATGATCCGAACGAAAATAGCTTCCGGATCCATGCCTGCAGAACAGGATTCACTCACCGTGATGAAACATCCTGAGCGTCAGATTGGAAACAAACAGGGAAGCCGCAATCCCAATCACAACGACAAGCGGCAGTGCCCATGACGGACTGACTGCCATCAGTCCGTCGCCATACCCGGCAGGCATTTCCTCCAGCGCGCATTCATAGGTATAGGCACGGTTGAACCAGATCCGTCCGTAATAACCGAATGTCGAAAAGCTCATGACTGCGGCGCTGATCAGATCTCCCATCCGGCTGTATCCCGTCGCGGCACGGATTGCCTCCGCCGCTGCGGCAATCACAATCAGCGGAATCACATGCCACGGCACCGCATCTGAAATCAGCACCAGCAGACACAGCATGCCGAGGGCAAGACAAACCGCCGCACCGAACGCCTTTACCTGCTGAAATGCAGTGATAATGATGCCCGACAGCAGGATGCCTGCCGTAATCTGATAGCACACGAACAATACCGGATGCACTGCTCCGGTAAAACAGACGACCGCACTGACGGCCGCATACAGCACTGCATACAGAATCATCTTCTTCCATTTGTTCTTCATTTTTTCTATCCTCCTGAGTGAATGATTTTTGCCAGTATTAACTAACCCCGAAATGAACGAAATCCCGCATGCCTGCGGGATCATTCAATTCCGAATATCTGTTTCCATCCGGGATACAGCAGCTGTGTCACAAAGCGCATATGCTCTTTCGCTTCATCATACGTCATATCCTGCCGTACCGTTTCAAATATCAGATGCACATAGGATGCGGAAAGGATGTGCCATTGCAGCGGCGTCAGGTCCTTTTCCGTCTTTCCGTTTCTTTTCAGCACTGATGCATACGCCTGATTGCCTTCCGTCTCC
Organism: Erysipelotrichaceae bacterium; assembly: GCA_015058875.1. Taxonomy (GTDB): domain Bacteria; phylum Bacillota_I; class Bacilli_A; order Erysipelotrichales; family Erysipelotrichaceae; genus Bulleidia. Next base: position 16,835 of record SVBN01000054.1, read on the forward strand.
GCCCTGATCAGCTCCTCCTCAAAATGCTCAAACCGCGATCCGGAAGAGCGGCAGATCAGAAGCTTCACCCCTTCGTAATGGCTGTAAATATAGTCTGTCCATACCTCGGCCCCGTCTGCCTGAAAGGGACTGTATTCTTTCTGAACAGCCATCCGGCTTTCCGCAGATGCTCTGATCTTTTCAAAATCATCCAGCGCGTCCTTTACCAGAAAATAAAACATATCTTCCTTGCCGGCAAAATGTCTGTAAAGAGCGGCGGCCGTGACGCCGGCGGCAGCTGATATTCTGTTCAGGGAAGCCTTTTCATATCCGTATGTCAGAAACTCTTTCCGCATGCACCGGATGATTTTCTCATGTGTCAGCGTCTTGTCCTTCGGCAGAACATCACTCCCTTTCCGGATGGAATACAGATAAGTTAGTTAAAACTAACATCTTTAGTTAATCACATTCACTCTCCCCGGTCAAGCCGGTCAGAGAAGAAAAACGCACCGGAATCCTCCCGCAATGTTTATCCGTCCCGAGATCCGCAGGATTATGGCATATGATGAAGCGTACGGAACGGAGTATCTGAAAACGCTGTTTACATATCTGGAGAATCTCGGGTCCATGAAAAAGGCATCCGAACTGCTTCAGATTCATTACAACACAATGAAATACAGAATCCAGCAGATTGAATCCATCTGCGGCACGGAGTTCCACGACCGGCCGGATATTCTTGTCCAGCTGTATCTGTCCATGAAGTTGCAGGATACGCATTAAAAAACGCAGGGTACACCGCCTCCGGATCATCAAGGCATCCGGAGGTTTTTCATATTTCCCGCATGATCATGCATATATCCCGCGGAAATGACCGGCAATCATGTTATGATACAGACAGCAATCATTCAAAAAAGGAGATCATCATGAATCAGAAACAATTTCCGGATCATTTTCTGTTCGGCGGGGCAATCTGCGCCATGCAGGCGGAAGGAGGATTCCGTGAAGGCGGAAAAGGCCTTTCCAACGGAGATCTGAGAAAAAAAGGACTCGGCACCTTCAATGAATTTGACATTAACAACGAAGATATTGACAATCTTGACGACTATTCATTCCGCCGCGGCGTGGATTTCTACAGCCGATACAAAGAGTATCTTGCGGAGATGCACGAACTCGGACTCCAGTGCTTCCGCATGAGCATTTCCTGGTCCAGAATCTTTCCGAACGGCGATGATGAAGAACCGAATGAGGAAGGACTGAAGTACTACGACGATGTATTCGACGAGCTCAACCGGCTGGGGATGGAACCGTTTGTCACCCTTTCCCATTTTGAGATCCCGCTGAATCTGGTAAAGAATTACAATGGGTGGCTGGACCGTCGGGTAATCGGATTCTACGAAAAATACTGCCGCACGGTATTTGAGCGCTATAAGGGAAAAGTCAGATACTGGATCACCTTCAACGAAATCAACAATGTTGTTTCCTTCCCCTTCTGGGCAATCGGACTGGATGTCAGAAACAGTGAGAATCCCATGCAGGATATGTATCAGGCGCTCCACCATCTGTTTGTCGCAAACGCCCTTTCCATCAAAGCGCTCCATGAGATTGACCCGGCCGCAAAGATCGGCGATATGACATCCGTTTCCACGATCTACCCCTATTCCTGCGATCCCGATGAAGTCTTTGAAGCATTCCGTCAGAGACGGCTGAAGTACTTCTTCATCGATATGCAGGCAAAGGGAGAATATCCCTATCAGATGCAGCGGTTCTTCGAGGAAAACAATGTGCATCTGCGGATAGAAGACGGCGATCTGGAAATCATGAAGCGGAATACGGTCGATTATCTGACCTGCAGCTACTACCAGTCTGCTGTATATAAAAAAGGCGAGGCGCTGACCTCGGATACCGGCGGCTTCCGTTCAAAGGCAAAGAACCCGAATCTGAAAGCTACCCAGTGGGGCTGGCAGATCGATCCGAAGGGACTGCGCTTTGTCCTGAATGAACTGTATGAAAGATATCATCTGCCGATCTTCATTTCCGAAAACGGCGTCGGCATGATCGAAAAGCTGGATGAAAACAAGACCGTGGAAGATGACTACCGTGTGGAATATATCCGCGATCATTTAAGAGCGGTCTATGAAGCAATCCGGGACGGCGTCGATGTATTCGGATATACCTACTGGGGACCGTTTGACATTGTCGCCGCATCTGCCGGCAGTATGGAAAAACGCTACGGCTTCGTCTTTGTCGATTATGATGACAACCGGCAGGGAACCGGGAAACTGTACCGCAAGAAATCATTTGACTGGTACAGAAATGTCATTGCGACAAGGGGTGCTTCGCTGTTTGAAGACTGATTCTTCCGGCAATTATGGAAATTCAAAAAGAGATGTCTGCACGGCATCTCTTTATTTCTGCAATATTCTGCTGCGATCCTACCATTTTTCATAGAACGGCCGTATCGCATCCCTGTGGGTTGTCACAAAGATCGTCAGGCAGATCTGGAAAGCCAGCGAGATCACGGTATAGAAATACTGTCCGCGGATCAGGAAATGTCCGGCACAGCAGTTGCACAGGATCTGGATCCAGCTGGTGCTGGCTACCGCCGCAGCGAACCTCGATACCCGGATATGCGCGCGTGATGCGACATACGGAATACTGCCGTTGGGAACGCCCGGAACCATGCAGGCAAGCGCAACCGTGAAGGAAGGATTGTTGGAATTGATCATGGCCGTCAGTTTCTGAACCGCCTTCATCCCTTCCATATATTCATCGATCTTCCGGTGCAGCGCCCTGGCGGCATAGAAGACCAGCGACTGTCCGCTGACAAAGCCGAAATAGCAGATCAGAAACGCCCGCCACCAGCCGTAGATCAGTCCCGCGGAAATCTGGATCGCCATGCCCGGAATCACGATGCTTGCGACCTGAAGCAGACAGATGAGATATATCACGGCTATGCCCTTCCACATGCCCTGCTCTTCCAGATATTCTGCGATCTCTGTTTCATCGCCTCTGGCCAGCATTCCGGTCAGGTCGGGAAACAGGCGGTTCAGAATCAGATATACCAGCAGGATAATCAGCACGACAATCAGAATACTGATAACATACGGCAGGACGCTTTTGTGTTTTTTCTGACTCATGTTCATCCTCTCGATTTCATCATTATAATCATTATTCCCGAAAACAGAATCCTTTCCGGGTATTTTTCATCACTCCATCACACATGAAAGCGCCTCCATAACAAAGCTTTATGAGGCCAGAACAAAGTGACTTAAGGTTAGCACCTTAAGTCATTTTTACTGACGATCGGCTATACTTTAATCAGAGACATACGTTTATGATCGCTGATAATATTGCAAAACCGATCGTTGATACTG
>SVBN01000055.1 GCA_015058875.1 Erysipelotrichaceae bacterium
TCGAATATGCGTATGCAAGATAATTATGAGGCAGAATGCATTGCATAAAGAGTTCGGAAGCCGTATGCGTTAGAGGCGCACGTACGGTTTGACAGGGGGCGGCAGATGTTGAATCTGTCGCCTACCTACCTTATTATTTGCGGTAGCGCAGATAGCCGCGGACAGCGGATATGATCAGATACAGAGAGAATGCTGTGGAAATGATCAGTGATTTTCCCGGGTACTGAACAATATAGTTTTCATTGACGGCAATCATTGTCATAATGCCGAGACATACCATCATAATGACCATAAAGTAGCCTGCCGCAATATAGCGCTTATACTGTTCAACCAGGGAATTGTTTGTGAAGATAAATTCTCTCAGCAGAACAAATCTGGCAATGGTCAGGGAAATATAAAAGATGGCAACGAAGGTAAACCAGCTGGAATGATAGCGCACGGCTTCATATATGTAATATCCCGAGAAGCAGCAGTTCAGTTCCATGGACAATGCCAGGGACATGCTTTTCTTCTGTATGGTCTCCCATACTTCCAGTTCATCCTGAAACTGTCTGGTACGGATGAACAGTATGATCCAGTAAAGCGTCAGAACAGACACATATGCAGACAGGATGCCCAGGGGAACTGTGATCAGCCGCGGGAAAAAGTGCAGGTAAAAAAGTCCTGCCCATGCTGTCAGGATGACCAGGACCATGAGAAAGATATAAATAAACGGAATGTCCAGATACCTTAGTATTTTATGGAACATGAAATTCACCTGACTCCATTATTCCAGAAGAGCGCATGAAAAGAAAGGGTGTGAGCCGGACGGCGGAAAAGAAAAAGCTGCCGTTATGGCAGCTCAGGAATCAGTTTCGACATTGACCGAATCACTGATGATTGCCATGTTCAGCAGTTTCCAGTAATTCTGTCCGTTTCTGACGAAGAACATCTGATAGGCCTGGGAATAGGTACCGGTGATATCGTCCGCGATCAGCTTGTAATCAAATGAGATCGTTCCGATAAAGGCGTTCTCTCCGATGGAAATCAGATCATATACTTTGACGTTATCGAATGAGATCGAATCGTGATCAGTTACCCAGGAGTTATCGAATGTACTTACAAGGTTATAGAACGGCGTGTTGGGATAGCACTTGGATGTGATGTTGTATCTCGGACCGTCCCTTGTGACAAACTTGCAGTAGGCAACAGCAGTGTCATACATATCCGCACCGAATGAGGAAGCCTGTTCGGCGTCGCAGGTGTGGCCGATATAGTATCCTGTCGAAGTATAATCCTTTACGCAGATGACATCGGAAGATGTTCCGCGTACGGTCGGCTCCGCAACCAGGCTGTTGATCACGTAACGCTTTCCGGTCGGTATCCTGTATTCCAGATCATATTCCGCAAAAGCCGGGAGTTCCTCGTCCGGTGTACTGTAGAACAGATCATCCGTTACATTGACGCCGTTGATCGTGAAGTTGATGTCATCGTCCAGCACATAGAAGAACTTCTGCTCGGAAGTACCGACGGTGCGGACGTGATATTCTCCCTGAATATCCTCGCGGTTTAATTCCAGGGCTGCCATGACATAGTAGTCATAATGCAGGGCGTAGTATTCCGAGAGGCCGTCGCTGCTGTCGAAGGAGTAGCGCATATCTTCGATTTTCTTTCCGGAATAAATAGATCTGAGATATTCGGTATATGCTTCACGGGTATTCAGCTCCGTGAAATAGCGGATATCGATGTCGTACAGCTTATCCCAGTTTTCTTCTTCCACCAGTTTAAGGTAGGAGCGGATGGCACCGTTGATGCTGTGGCTCTCGTAGCGCTCAAGCCAGAACCACAGATATGCAAGTCCGGATGCACAGATGATGGCAGTCGCCATGAATACGGCAAGCAGCCGCTTATAGAACCGCGCCGCCTTTTTCAGGCGTTCCTCGCGCGGGCTCAGATGATTTTCCGTTACTTTACGAGCCATGCTGTGGGTACCGTCCTGTCTGAGCGCATTGATACGATATGATTGATAATCTTGTCCTGATAGATCATAACGGAAGAGGATCCTCCATCGAGATTTGCGGCATTCATTGCCCCGTATTGCAGCATGATCTTGACGCAGTCTTCCAGTGAAGCACCGAGGCTGGTTGTCTGTCTGCCGTCAATGACCAGCAGAAGCACGGAACCGTCATAAGCCTGTCCGATGACCGTGCGCGGATTGAATCCGCCGCCGGTACCGGTAATCGTCACGGTTTCGCCGTCAACGATCAGCACCGGTCCGAAGGTAACCGCATTCTGCAGACCCCATTCCAGTGCCTGGGAGCCGGTCATGTTGCCGACAACCAGATGATTCTTTTCATTGAATCCGATGACTGTTCCCCAATCGGTCAGATGTCCCGAGACAAGTTCACCGTCCTTGATGACAACGCCCTGCGGGATGGAACCGTCGCCCATTCCTCCCGGATCGTCGAAGCCGCCGGCGTTGATTCCGCCGATCGCTCCGGCTTCCGTGACATAATCCTGAACCTGGAAGCCGTTCCGGTTATAATCCGGCATCAGCACATTGACGCCAAGCTCAATACGGGAAGGATCTCTGACGATCATCAGTTTGCCCTGGAAAGTGGAGCCGCTGACATCGATAATCTTGATGTCATCCTTCTCATCTTCCGGAATGTTGAAATCGTAATCATTGTCCACCGTTACGTTGTCCGCTTCCTGCACGCCGTTTTTATTCATGATTTCATCAATCTCATCATCGCTGTAGAACAGCCGGATGACCTTGGGGCCGCGTCTTGTTTCCATAAACGTATTGATGATCAGTGCGCTGAATGTCGGGGATGGTCCCTTGAACAGCAGGAAAAGGACCAGATATCCGGTAAGAGCGAATAAAAGACCGAAGGATAATATAACGAGCAGTGCCTTTCTCAGAAACTGCCGGAAATGTGATTTCTTTTTTCTGCGCTGTTTTTCTGCCATAGTTCCGCCTTTAAGGCTGTTCAATATTATACCATACAGACAATTATGACAATGGATTAAAGACGATATTAATAATGTTATAATGATTAAAAAGATATGAACTGGAGGAAAAATCATATGGCTGTATTCCGCATGGAAAACACACAGGCTTCGGTGGAAGTCAGTGAGCATGCTTCTGAGATTACGAGTTTTTTTGACAAAGAAACAGGGATTGAACATATGTGGCCGGGCAATCCTGACTTCTGGGCAGGCAGAAATCCTACCCTGTTCCCGATGGTCGGCTCCACATGGAACAAGGAAGTCGTGATTGACGGAACCGTATATCATATGGGCAACCACGGTTTTACCCGCGGCAGTGATTTCACCTGCGTCAGACATGATGAAAACACCATTGTCATGGAACTGAAGGACAGTGAAGCGACACTGGCACAGTATCCGTTTGCCTTTACATTAAGAATTACATATACACTGAACGGAAAACAGCTGGATATCCACTACAGCATCACGAATGACAATGACCGCGTCATGCCGTTCAATTTCGGTCTGCATCCGGCATTCAACTGCCCGATGGCAGAAGGGGAAACTCAGGCGGAATATCATCTGGAGCTCAATGCGCCGGAAACATTTACCACGCTGCAGGGAAAGAAACTGTCCGAAGGCAATGTGCTTGAGCTGAACCGTGCCGATCTCGAACAGACGATCCTGGTAACCGCGCCGAAAACAACGGAGACAAAACTGACCAACGGAAAGCATACCGTGACCGTCAGGGCAGAGGGCTATGAATGGCTGGCGTTCTGGAGCGCAAAGAATAATGCGCCGTTTGTCTGCATTGAACCGTGGCATTCCCACAGTGACTTTGAAGAGGTGAAAGTGCCGTTTGAAAAGCGTGAAGGAACCCTGTTCCTGGACGCTCATCAGGAGTTTACAACCGATTATTCCATCATTGTCGGATAATAAAAATAAGACTTGCATTCCGAATATGATTCATATAATATCTTGCAGAACAGAAGGGAGGGTCCTATATGTTTACGATTATCGTAGCTGAAAACTATGAGGAAGTGAGCCATGAAGCATCCAAGCTGATGCGGGAAACACTTCGCAGCAAAGAGAATCCGGTACTCGGACTTGCGGCAGGATCCACTCCGCTCGGATTATATGAGGAAATGATCACTGATTACATCCTCGGAAATACAAGTTACCGGAAAGTCAGAACGTGGAATCTGGATGAATATCTCGGCGTCCCCGAAAATGACCCGCACAGCAGACGTTCATTTATGAACGAGCATCTGTTTGAGAAGATTGATATTTTCCGTGAGAATACGCATATCCCGAGAGGCGATGCGTCTGATCCGGAAGAAGAATGCAGGAGATATGAAGAAGAACTGCAGAAAACCGTGATTGATCTTCAGATTCTGGGGATCGGAAGAGACGGCCATATCGGCTTCAATGAACCGGGAACGCCGTTCGACGCACTGACGCATGTTACGACACTGACGGAAGAAACCAGAAATGACAACGCCAGATACTTTGACGGCAATCCGCTGCTGGTACCGGAAAAGGCGATTACCATGGGGCCTGCATCTATCATGCGGGCACGCAATATCGTGATCATTGCAACAGGAGAAGCCAAGGCGGATGCGGTATATAAGATGATCAAAGGTCCGCAGAAAGAATCCTGTCCGGCAAGCATCCTGCAGGATCATTCACATGTGACGGTCATTACCGATCCTGCGGCAGCCGCAAGAATCTGAGCATTGTCCTGTGAAGCAAAGATATTTCATGCAATAATACACACGGAGGAAAAAACCTATGAGAATGATTAAAGATGAAGCAGAATTCGATGCACTGCTTGCTGAAACAAAATCCGTATTTGTCGATTTCTACGCAGACTGGTGCGGTCCCTGCAAGATGGTTTCACCGCTTGTAGAGAAACTGTCCGGAACCAATACTGACGTTACTTTCGTCAAAGTCAACGTCGATGATGTTCCGGAACTGGCACAGCGCTACGGCGTTATGTCCATTCCTACACTGATCGCTGTCAAGAACGGCGAACTGGCAGGAACAGTGATCGGTTATCATCCGGAGCCTGAACTGCAGGCACTGGTTGATGCTGCACGCTGAGAATTCTTAACAGCTGACTGAAAGAACGGCATGGCTGCAGAAATGCAGGGTGCCGTTTTTTATGCCTGAGGTCAGCTTCGGAATGTACAATAATCATGTACTTTCCATTTTATGAGGCGTATAATGACACTGCTGTCTCAGACAGCCAAGCAGTTCGGGTCCGATATCCTGCTTGTAAAACATTAAAACCAAAGGAGAACTTTTTATGCGTATTTTCAAAGAAACACTTGAGGATTACAAGATCCTCCTGCGCAGCGTTCCGTCCATGGTAATCGCTGCTTTTGTTTTGTCGGTAGTGCTGATGAACCTGCTGGCAGGAAGGGAACTGTATCGTTCCGACTATTTCTGCCTGAATACAGGTCTTGCGCTGTCCTGGATTTCATTCCTGTGCATGGACTGCATCTGCAAGCGTTTCGGCGGAAAGGCTGCTGCTGAGATTTCCGTGCTGGCCATGGTGATCAACATTTTCTGCGCCGTGATTTTCTGGGGGCTGATGCTGACACCGGGCAGATGGGCGGCGTTCTATTCTTCCGCGGATCCTGCTGTCGGAGAACAGATTACTGCCGGAATTGATTCGACCTTCGCCGGTGCGTGGTATGTCGTTGCCGGATCTTCGATCGCTATGTTTGCGTCTTCGGTTGTCAATTCCGTACTCAATCAGATGATCGGCAATAAAGCCGATCAGGGTGATTTCTGCGGTTTTGCGGTAAGAAGCCTTCTGTCGACCTGTGCAGCCCAGTTTGTGGACAACTTTGTATTTTCCGCTCTGGTATCTCATGTATTCTTCGGCTGGAACTGGACACAGGTGCTGATCTGTTCCTTTACTTCCATGATCATCGAGCTGGCATTTGAAGCAATATTCTCACCGCTTGGATACAGGATTTCCAAAGGCTGGGAAAAGGAAAAGGTCGGACAGGATTATATTGATTTCCGGAAGCTGGTAAATGCAGGATGAGTATCCGGCTGGAGCGACTGTCTGCGGCTGAACTCGGCCGCATGGTAAACAAAGGGGAAATCTCTCCCACGGAAGTGATCCGCTATTTTCAGAAGCGGATCGAAGAACGCAATCCTTCGATCAACGCTTTTACATACACGAAATTTGAAGAGGCTCTGAAAGATGCACAGACACTGGAAACATATCTTGCAGAACACGGATCTGCCGGACCGTTTGCCGGTGTTCCCGTTGCGCTGAAGGACTTTCTTCCTTCCCGAAAAGGATGGACGAATTCCCACGGCGGTGTGAGATCGCTGATCCGGGAAGATACGGAAGATTCCATGTTCTGGAAAGCTGCCCGCAGTGCCGGTGCGGTTGCTGTAGGGAAAACAAATGCTCCGGCGTTTGCCTTCCGCGGGACTACCGACAACAAACTGTACGGACCGACATCCACGCCGTTCAGACCCGGATATAATTCCGGCGGATCTTCCGGCGGCAGCGCTGCCGCGGTTGCGGATGGTCTGATTCTGATCGGGGAAGGTTCGGACGGGGGCGGTTCCATCCGTATTCCGGCTTCCTGGTGCGGTTGCTATGGGTATAAAGCGTCTGTAGGCACAATCCCGGCAGTCAACCGGCCGGACGGCTGGTCGGCGTCGCATCCGTACTGCTTCAACGGAGCAATCACAAAGACCGTGGAAGACAGTGCGATCATGCTGGAATATATGTCCGGATATGACCCGAGAGATCCGCACAGCGTACCGCATGCAAAGAAAAACTTCAGTGAACTGATGAAAAAGCCGCTGAAGGGAATGCGGATCGGATATACCGATGACTTCGGTGTATTCACGGTTGATGAAGAAGTGAAACGGATTGTCAGAAAAGCCGCCATGAGTTTCAAAGAAGCAGGAGCTGATGTGGAACCGGTGGACTTTCACTTCCGATATACACAGAACGAATATGCACAGTTATGGTGCCGCAGTATCTGCTTTGATACGGCGACTGACATGGAACTGTGGAAGAAAGACGGCTTTGATCTTGTAAGAGATCACCGTGATGAATTTCCGGAAGAATACATTTACTGGAATGAACAGGTGCTGAATTCTTCCATCCTTGATCTGAGAGCCATGAATGAAATGCGTACGGAAATTCTGGACACACAGGAAGATGTCTTTGAAGCATTTGATCTGATTCTTTCCCCGGTCACAATCTGTCCGCCGGTAAAAAACAGAACCGACGGGAATACAAAAGGACCGGATACGGTCAACGGAAAGCAGGTCGAACCGCTGATCGGATTCTGCGAGACCTTCTTTGAAAACTTCACGGGAAATCCTGCGGCCTCCATTCCTGCAGGACTGACGCAGGAAGGGCTGCCTGTAGGCATGCAGATCATCGGCAGAAAGTTCCGGGATGAAGATGTGCTTGCGGCATCCTATACATATGAGCAGATCAGCCCATGGTCCTACGACATCCCGCTTTCCAGAACAATCGATTGATAAACAGTGCGGAGTACTGTCTGAAATATGACTGTATCTGCATTGTTTTCTTTTCTCCGGCAGGTCATCATTTCTCAACCGGCCTTTGATTCGTGTGATAATACACATGCTGGAAAATGGGAGGATGCCATTCATGAAAACAATCGGACTGATCGGCGGGATGAGCTGGGAAAGCACAGTGACGTATTATCAGGTAATCAATGAGACAATCAGAAGAGAACTCGGCGGACTGCATTCCGCAAAAGTGATCATATACAGCGTTGATTTTGCGCCGATTGCCGAAGCTCAGGAAAGGGATGACTGGGATTCATGCGCAGAGGCTATGGCCGAAGCGGCGCAGTCTCTGGAAAAAGCAGGCGCGGATCTGATTCTGATCGGAGCCAATACGATGCATATCTGTGCCCCATATGTGCAGGAGCACAGCTCCGTCAGACTGTTGCACATTGCGGATGCGACGATCGGACGGCTGAAGCGTGATCACATCGGCACGGTCGCACTGCTCGGAACGAAATATACGATGTGCATGGGCTTCTATAAGGACAGAATTCTGAAAAGCGGCATTTCCGTTCTGATTCCCGGGGATGATATCGATACCGTGAATGACATTATCTATGATGAACTCTGCCGCGGTATTATTTCGGAGCAGTCAAAACAGAAGCTGCTGGATATTATTTCCGCTCTGAAAGAAAAAGGAGCACAGGGAGTGATTCTCGGATGTACGGAACTGGGGCTGCTTGTCGCGCAGAGTGATACCGATCTTCCGGTATACGATACAACGCTGATTCACGGGGAAGAGGCTGTTCTGGAGGCCTTAAAATCGGATTCCGAATGATAAATCCGGAAGTTAGCGGTGGATGATTCGCGGTGAAGGTGCTAACATATATAAGTTGTTATCAGAGGGGTAATATGGAAACAAACAGTTTAATAAATGGGGTACGCAGACATCTGGACTATCCCGAACTGACGATGTACCAGATGATCGCGCATACTGCGCTGCAGTATCCGGACAAGCCGGCATATGAATTCAACAATGCCGTAACAAGTTTTGAAACATTTCTGAAGAAAATACACAGGGCATCTTTCGCACTGCTTTCTCTCGGGGTTCAGCCTGAAGAGGCCGTAACTGTATGCATGCCGAATCTTCCGCAGACCGTTGACGTCTTTTATGCCATTAACCGGATCGGTGCCGTGGCAAATATGATCCATCCTCTGTCCGCTCAGAATGAGATCACGTATTATCTGAATCTGGCAAAGAGCCGCTATATTCTTGTGCCGGATATGTTCTATGAAAAAGTACGGAAAGCAGCGGATGAAGCGGATCATGAAGTGACGATTCTCTGCGTCAGAGTGCAGGATGAACTTCCCGCTTATCTGAAGCTTCCGTATGTGCTGAAAACAGGCAGACAGTATCTGAAATATCCTGAGGGGAAGGATGTTTTATGGTCAAAATGTCTGAAGGATGCGCCGGAAGTACGTCTTCCCGACATTACATTCGATAAGCAGAGAACAGCAGTCATTCTCTACAGCGGCGGTACAACCGGAAAGCCGAAGGGATGCTGTCTGTCGGATCTGAACTTCAATGCGTTGGCAATGCAGGCGTTTGAATCCATCCAGCAGCCGCTGGAACCGGGGCTCACCATGCTTTCATGCATGCCGATGTTCCACGGATTCGGTCTCGGCATCAACATTCATACAGTTCTTGTCAGAGGCGTGAAGTGCATCCTGATGCCGAGCTTCAATATCAAGAGCTATGCGGCGATGCTGAAGAAGAAAAAGCCGAATTATATTGCCGGCGTGCCGACAATCTTTGAAGCTCTTCTGCATACCGAAGGCCTGCAGGATCTGGATATGTCCTTCCTGAACGGAATCTTCTGTGGAGGCGATACATTGCCGGTGGAACTGAAAAAGAAGGTCGATGCCTTCCTGGAAGAGCATCATGCAAAAACGCAGATCAGAGAAGGCTACGGTCTGACGGAATGCGTTACGGCATCCTGTCTGACGCCGAAGGATACCTATCGTGAAAAATCCATCGGTCTGGCTTTCCCGGATACGTATTATGACATCGTAAAGCCGGGAACGGATGAGAGTCTGCCGGCAGGTGAAGAAGGCGAAATCGTCCTCAAGGGACCGACACTGATGATCGGCTACCTGAACGATGAAGAAGAGACAGCCCATACACTGAGAAAGAGAAGCGACGGCGATATCTGGCTGTATACCGGCGATCAGGGCTACATGGATGAAGACGGCTATGTATATTTCTGCCGGAGAATGAAGCGCATGATCGTTACCAACGGATACAATGTATATCCGGAACTGATGGAACAGTTCATCGATAAGATCCCTGGCGTACTGCTGTCCTGCGTTATCGGTATCAAAGACCAGCGCAGAGGCCAGAGAGTCAGGGCCTATGTCGTCATGGAAGACGGCGTGGAAGGTACGGATCAGAAGAAGGAAGAGATCATGGAAGCACTTCGTCTGACAACCGCCGCATATGCACTGCCGAAGGAAATTGTCTTCCGCAAGGATCTGCCCAGAACACTTGTCGGCAAAGTGGCATACCACGAGCTGGAAGAAGAGGAAAATGCACAGTAATTCATACTGAGATATACAGAGGGGAATCATAATGAAGCAGAAAGTAAAATGGGGCGACCGGCGCGATGGAAAACGCGTGGACGCACCCGGTCTTCAGACAGTGATGACAGCACTGTTTCCGAAACGTACAGAGTGTGAGGTCTATCTGCATGATACGATCGACGCTACAAAACTGATGGAATACCTGGAAAAGAAAAATGAAGGCCGTACAGAGGGGAAGGTTACCATTTTTCACTGCGTGATTACAGCGCTGGACCGCATGGTCAGGGAACGTCCGCTGATGAACCGCTTCATTCAGGGGTACCGGATCTATGAACGCAATGAGATCAGTCTGTCCTTCGTTGCCAAGCGCAGATTTGCGGATGGCGCAGAAGAAACGCTGATGTATCTGGTTCCGAAAGATACGGATACAATCAATGAGATTTCCGCAAAGATCATCGGCGATGTCCATGAGGCAAGAAAAAGCGATCATGCGACCGGCGGCGTCGATGAACTGCTGGATAAGTTCGCGGCCCTGCCGAGGCCTCTGCTTGCCGGAAGCGTGCGGATGATCCGCTATCTGGATTTCTGGGGTGTGAATCCCAAATTCATTACAGACGGAGATCCGAACTATTCCACCATTCTTGTTTCCAATCTCGGATCCATCAAATGTCCTTCCGTTTATCATCATCTGAATAACTACGGAACCAATTCCATCATGGTCACAGTGGGAACACTGCATAAGGAAGAAGTGCTGATGGAAGACGGACATAAGGAAATCCGTGATGTGATCGATATCGGCGCGACATTGGATGAAAGAATTGCGGACGGCTTCTATTTTGCCAGAAGCCTGAAGCTGCTCCGGCATATCTTCGAGAACCCGGAGCTCCTGGAGCGGCCGCTGAACGAACCGAGCAATTTCGATTATAAATAATCAGAATTTCATTCTGTCTGCCGGAAACCTTGATCTCCGGCTTTTTTTTGCGCTGACGGAAAGTATATGGAACCTCCGCCAATGTCCTTCTGCATTTACTTTTTGTAAAATCAAACTGAATTTATGTGAAATTCTGTGCTTGAGCAAACCCCTTATACTGAGAGTTCGGAAGAGAATATGGTTTTCAAACGTGAAGAATACCGGAATATCAGAAATGAAATATAATGTCTGCAGGTACAGTGTCTGTAACCGGAGGGTATTATGAATCGGAATCTTTCCAATCTTGAACACCGTCTTCTGCAAAGCGTAAGCGCAGAAGAAACAGGAAATCATGAAGAACTGTTTCAGTACCAGGAAGAAGCAATGAAACAGCTGCGCGGTGCGCTCAGCTATATGAAAAGCAAGTATTCCGGAACAGAGATCGAATACATTCTTTTTGAACCGCTGACAAAAATGACCGATAAGGGGATACTTGCCTGTACGCTGAAGGGAAGCGATGAGGCCGCACGGGTGATCATCCGGCGGAAGGAAGACAGTTATCTTTATACCGATACACTGTACGGCCTGCTGGTGAGAGAAAAATATGACGCGGAACTGGAAAAGATCATTTCAGCGTTTATGCCGGAGGTCAGAGCATATACATCGTTTTATACGGCAGCCGGGGAAAATGTGAACAGAGATACTTCCGTTGCACAGCTGAACAGTCATCTGCCCGTTCTCAGCAGACATACCGATCTTGCGGTGTGCTGTGAACCGCACGTTTCCGAAGGCATGATCGGAAAACTGAGGGACGGGAGTTTTTACGGTTCCTATACGGTATGCAATGTCGGAAGGGAAGCGATGGATGCCGGCAATCCGTTTGAAAACAGGGCAGAATGGTACGGATGTCTGACATTCAATGTGTTCAGAACACCGGGTGAAAGCCGAGGTGCAGAATGAGTCTGACAACGGAACAGCTGCTTCTTCTGAATAATCTGATGTATCTGGAACCCGCGGAAGGTCCTTATCCGGAACTGGAAGACTATGCGGGACAGCGGATCAGGGACTGGATGGGGGCAGTGGATTTATCCGGCATCACGGAACCCGATCCCGATTATCCGGGAATGACAACAGCCGGGGAATGGATGAATATTGTAATTGCGGCATGGAATGAGCCGTTTCTGATGGATATGAGAATTCTCACTGCCTATACGGATCTTTCCGAAGGCGGGGGATTATGCAAAAGCGCTGTCTTTATCAATGCAGACAGTGCCGATGCTGTCGTTGTCTTCAAGGGGACGGAACTGGTATTGGGCTCTTCCCAATGGAAAGATAATTTTTTCAGCGGCAATACCGCGGATACACCGCATCAGCTGAAAGCGCTGGAATGGTACCAGGAGGTATACCGGAAGTATCATCTGGAACAGTTTGAGGTGACCGTTACCGGGCATTCCAAAGGCGGAAACAAAGCCAAATACATAACAATACGTGACAGAACTGTGGACCGCTGTGTCTCTTTTGACGGGGAAGGATTCTCGGATCAGTTCTTCACAAAATATGCGGTGGAAATCCTGCACAGGGAAAAGAAGATCGAAAACCACTGCGTGGATTTCGATTATATCAGCCCGCTGCTCAATGATATCGGAACAACCACCTGGTATCATGGCTACAATTACGGCAGCGGCGGCTTTACCGAAAATCATCTTGCCAATACATTCATGCACTTCAGTGACCTGGGCAGGTTTACTATGGATATCAATGAGAACGGCAGACCGGAAGAGATGGAGGCACTGGATGAATTTGTCAACAGCTACCTCCGTTCCATGAATGATGAGGAGCGTTCCAAGGCTCTGAATATGCTCAATGAACTGCTGAATGCATCTCTTTCAGTGAACAGGAACATGACCCGCGACGAAGTGATCCGTGTATTTCTGAAACTGGCGGATAATCCGGACAACTGCACGCATATTTCCTACTTCCTGGCTTATCTGATCCGCTATGAGCAGAAAAGAAAGGATATGACCGCCAAACTGAATTCTGTCCTGACAAGATTCGGCATGACAGGACTGGCACAATATGCGGATCTTGTGGCCGGAATCATAAACTGGAAGAAACAGATCCTCTGGATATCTCTCAGCTTCGACCACCTGGCCTCAGCCGTCAGCACAATTAATACCCATGCGCCGAAATGGGTATATCACCGGCTGTCTCTTCACCTGGAACGCAAAGGGATGATTCTTCCGGCGGAAGAACTGGCACGGCTGGCGGATATCATCGAGATGACGGACAGCTATCTCAAAACAGCTGCCGTCTATGAAGACGGGAGTGACCGCCGTGTGCATCTGGCCCGCCCTGCGGAACCGGAAAGCTGAAAGAAAAAGCAGTATCAGCTACCCGGCTGTATCCGATACTGTTTTCATTTGATCATGCCTCAGGGCATAACTTTTGAGGATACTGTCCGGTCGAAGAACTGAGTGAACGGACCGAGGCAGAGTGCACACAGCAGTGTTCCGATCCCGATCAGTCCGCCCAGCAGATACGCTGCTATGGCACAGAGAGAATCGGTAAAGATGCGGCATGCAAAGTACTGATAATGCAGGTGGTCCCTGAGACCGAGTGCAAGATAATCATATGGTCCGACGCCGAGGTCCGCTCTCTGATACAGTGAAATTCCGAGTGAGATAACAAGCACCGCCGGAAGGAGCCAGATCAGTCTGGAGGGAAGAGAGGAAGGAGACCCGAACGTACCGCGGATTGTCTGAAAGAAGAAATCGATGACATACCCGAGGATTCCTCCGTTCAGCACCGTACCGATATTGATATAGCTCCGTCCCCAGATCAGTGGGAAAATCAGATAGATGCAGTTGACTGCCAGCGTGACCGTTCCGAGAGATATCCCGGTCAGTTCCGATATCCGGATATTCAATGCAGTAAAGGCGTCGTTGCCGCAGCTGGACTGCTTGAAGAGCGCACAGCCGAGACCGATGATAATGACTCCGGCAAAGCACCAGAAGATGCGTCTGTTTTTCTGATTCATAAAATCTGTTTCCTTTGTTCAGTATCAGTATAAACGCTGTACACGATTACAGTATAGTTCTGGATTGTATTTACCATAATTCTACGGCAATAACACTATAGTGAGATTATCCGGATACAGCTGAATCAGACAGTCAGCTATGGAGGGCATATAAGAGATTATTGGTAATTCAGATTCCGCCCTGAGAAATAGGAGCGTGGAGAAAGTTATTGGCTCAGCGGTGATGTTCTCAGCGTGCAGAAAACGGAAGATGGCTTTCAGGCGGTCGTACAAGGAACAGAACAATATAATGTAAACATTGTTTCGGATGGAGAAATCGCAGGGGAGATGTTCTGTTCATGTCCGAATGCCCGTAACGGCGGTTATTGCAAACATATGGCGGCAGTTCTGCTTGAACTGACTTAACCGGATCTGACAGCATCTGTATCCGATGATATGAGCGCCGAACAGAAAAACCGCTGCAGACGGGAAAACTATGGAAAGATTCCTGCGGGTGACAGGAGAGTATCGGAACTGAGAAGTGTATTATCCTGGCTGGAAGATGATTGCAGCGATGAGGATGATGAGATCAGCTGGGAGAACGGCGACGATTATGCCGATACATTCCTTTCAGAACTTTGCCGTATTATTGATCCGATGACAGAGAAGGGGAAATATCTGAAGGCTTTTGAAGGATTGAAACAGGCCTGCTTCGTATTAGAGACAGCTGAGCTGAATGGTTCCCTGGGGGAACATGAACGGATTGTCAGCGGTATTCAGAAATACTGGAGCGCATTATCCCGCTTTCTTCCCGTGAAGAAAAAGATATTATATTTGAGTGGCTGAGAGGGCTGAATCTGTATGAAGTGTATTCCTATATGGATAAAGAAGCCTGGGAGACACTTCTTCATGCTTTTACGGAAGACAGGTACAGGGATATTCTTCTGAATGATGCACTGTTTAAATTACAGGAGGAAGGAATCGTCGGAAGCATGTTTGAGAAGTATCTGGAGAAATACAGGGAACTTCTCAGATATTTCGGCAGAAGCACAGAATGCTGTGATAATCTGCTGGAGGAACCCAAAGAATTCATGAAGATAATAAAAACAGTCATCCGCAGATAAATCAGTTTCATTTTTTTTCTGCTGCGGCAGAATGATTTGTAATAAAATTGCCTCATGACTGATCTGAAATACCACCTTGCCCTGATTGCGGCTGTCTGTATCTGGGGCTCTTCCTATATCGCTTCCAAAATCGCACTGGAAGCTTTTTCGCCTCTGCTGCTGTGTCTGATCCGCTTTATACTGGCGTCATTGTGCATGTTTCTGCTGAGGCTGAAACGGGAAAGAATCATTCCGTCCAAACGTGATCTGAAATATATGGCGCTTTCCGCGATCTCCGGCATTGCCGTGTATTATGCGCTGGAGAATATTGCCGTCAGTATGACGAGTGCATCGGATGCCAGTCTGATCTCGGCAGTCTATCCGGTGATTACGATTCTGATTGGAATTCTGTTCTTCCGTCTGAAAACAAACAGGAATGAAGTGCTCGGCATCCTGATGGGAGTATGCGGTGTAATCATCCTGACTGTTTCGGGCAGTGACAGCTCCGGTTCGGTATGGGGCAACCTTCTGATTGCGTTCAACGGATGTCTTTGGGCCTGCTACAACTATATGACGCAGAGGATATCTTCTGAACCGGATGATTTTACGGTGACCTATTATCAGACAATGATCGGAACCGTCTGTTTTATACCGATGCTCGCATTTGAGAGAAACATGAGAATTTCCCTGACACCGTCAGCGATTGCGGCAGTCATGTATCTGTCTCTGATCTGCTCGCTTGCTGCGCTGTTTCTCTACAATTACGGTCTCAGAAAAGTCAGTGCCGCCAGGGCCGCATCTCTGATGAATCTGATGCCGGTCGCAGGTGTGATTCTCTCGGTCCTGATTCTTCATGAGTCCGTAACACTGAAGCATCTTATCGGCGGTTCGGTCATTATTGCCGGGGTCCTGCTTTCTGCCCGTGCCCCCTGAAAACCATATGGCTCCTGCGGAAAAAGAGTTTAAGAAGTCATGAATTTCCGGAAATTGATATGGACTTTTTGCAAAAAATGCACATGATAATAGTTGCCGGAGTCAAATCCGGCAGAAACAGGAGGAAGGAAATGAAAAAAATTTTTGCAATATTGTCACTTGCTCTGCTTGCGGGCTGTGCTGGTCAGGCACCTGCTCAGGAAGCAGTGAGCACACCGGCTGCTTCCGAAGCACCGGCAGAAACAGCTGCCGCTGAAACTGCATCTGCTGAAACGGCGGCTCCCGAAGCTGAGGATATGACGGCTCAGTTTGAGGGAACCTATGTGGAACCGGTTGCCGGCCGCGGTACAATTGCCATTACGGCTGTATCCGGCGATACCGCGGATGTCGTGGTTGACTGGCCGAACAGTGCGGCGGACCGCAATCACTGGGAAATGACAGCTTCCTATGACAGTGAAACAGGAAGTCTTGTTTACAGCGACTGCACTCTGACGAATCAGAAATTCGACAGTGACGGGAAAGAAACCGATGAAACTGTATATACCGACGGAACCGGAAGCTTCAAACTGGATGGTTCCCAGCTGCTCTGGTATGACGATCAGAATGAAAGCGTCGATATGAATGTGTTTGTACGGGCGGATGCAGCTCCGGAAGCAGGCATAGTCAATCCCTGGACATATATGGAAGATCTTGATGAAGCAGTTTCCGTTTCCGGTGTGGAATTCAATCCGCCGGTGGAACCGGCTGTACCGGAAGGGCTGAACTTCTGGCAGTATGCCGCGATTCCGGGCACAATTCAGGCAATGTATGAAAGCGTGAATGATGAGATGATCATCCGCAAGTCCACCACTGCGGAAGGAAGCGATCTTTCCGGAGACTACAATACGTATTCCAAGACATGGACTGTCAGCATCAAGGGTCTCGAGGTGACATGCCGCGGTGACGGTACACTGATCAACGAAGCAACATTCGGATACGGCGACAGCCACTTCTCGATTGCATACAACACCGGGATGGAAGGCCACGGTTTCACGGAAAGCCAGCTGAATTCACTCGTCAACGGAATGCAGTAAGCCGAAATATCGCATCCGGTGTCCCGGTCCGGGACCCGGGTGTTTTTTTTTGGGAAACAGACAGCCAGGAGGAAGAATGAAAAAGAAAATAACTGCAGTACTGGTATGTATTCTGATGCTGTGTGCCGCGGCAGGTTATTTCATATACCGGAGAAAATATGCGGAAACAGTGATTATGACGTCGGAGCACGGCGGATACGGCATCAGAATTGTCATGCAGGGCGAACCGGAATTCCCGTACGGACCCGTGACGTGCCGCGCAGACCTGTATAAAAGAGGTGCACAGATCAATTGGGCAATACTGGTCCTGTATAATGACGGGAAAATCCCTTTCGATGATCAGTTTTCTGTTGAATGGCAGGAAGAAAGGGCGGTGATCACGGCATATCCGGAAGAAACGGAACCAGTGACTGCCGAACTGTATTTCGGCGGAAAACAGAAAAAAGAGTGATTTTCTCCGTGTAGGATTTGCCAGATATCAATCCCGGATATTACAATAATAATCAGCTGGAAGACAGTGTTTTTATGGCGGATTATCCGCAGATAAGCAGGTAAGTTATGAAAATTACTCAGAACAGAAATGATTCTCAGCTGGTGGTATCCGTATCAGGCAGACTGGATTCATCGAATGCGGATGAACTGGAACAGGCAGTATCCGCGATTGACGGGGTGAGCGAACTGATTTTTGATATTGCCGGACTGGAATATCTGTCTTCCGCCGGACTGAGAGTCCTGCTTGTGACCCAGAGGAAAATGAACAGGCAGGGAAAGATGATTGTCAGAGGCGCCAATGAAACAGTCCGGGATATTTTCGATGTGACCGGATTCAGCACAATCCTTACGCTGGAATAAATGAAGGAAAGGTTCTGAATGACGAAGAGGAACAAAAGCGTAAATGAAATGACATATCTGGAGCGCATGCATAATTCGCTGAGCTCCAAAATGTTCCACACGATTCTGATGTTTTCCGCGGTACTCTCGCTCGCGGCAGTCAGTTTCGGCTTTTACCTGTACAACGGCGCGGTTCAGGACCAGTACTCGTCGATCGCCTTTAATATATCCAAGACGGCCTCGATTATGCTGGAATCCGAAGATGAGCTTGTGCTCGCGGATGCCGTGCTGAAGCGCTATGATTCTCTGAGCGCGGAAGAAAAAGAACTGAAAGATAACGATCCGGATGCGTATTATGAACTGTTTGCGGATTTTGAGACGACCTCCCAGCAGCGCATGCGCCGGATTCTGCATATGGTGGCGAATGAAAACAATGCGACCTGTATCTACTACGCGGCATATGATATTGAAAGCAGACGCCTGATCTATCTGATTGATTCCACCATGACGGATAGCTACGCCCATCCCGGCTACTGGGTCCCGGTCACAAACATCATGCATGAAAGTCTTACGACCCCGCTGATTGATGCCGAGACCGGTGAAACCGTTATTCCTTTTTTCTACGAAAAGACCGAAAGCTACGGATATCAGTGTACCAGCTGGGATGTGGTGTCCGCAGACGGAAAATATATCCTGATGGTTATGACGGATATTGATATGAATCTGATCACACGCCGCGGCCGTCTGTTTCTGATACAGTATCTGCTGTTCCTGCTGGCAGTCACCCTGATACTTGATTACATCATTGTGCAGAGACTGAAAAAGACGGTGGTCAGACCGATTACGGAGATCAATCAGGCTGCCCGCAGTTATATGAAGGACAAGGAAGACGGATCACTCGGCGAACATCATTTCGGCAATCTGGAGATCCATACCGGCGATGAAATCGAGAGCCTGGCTGTGATCTTCGGGGCCATGGAACAGGATATCAGCGAATATATCCGGAACCTGACGGCAGTCACTGCCGAAAAGGAAAGAATCGGAGCCGAGCTGAATATCGCCAGCCAGATTCAGAACGGCATGCTGCCGAATATCTTCCCGCCGTTCCCGGAGAGAAGAGAGTTCGATGTCATTGCATCAATGAAGACAGCGAAGGAAGTCGGCGGAGATTTCTATGACTTCTTCCTGATCGATGATGATCATCTGGCACTTGTCATTGCGGATGTTTCCGGCAAGGGCATTCCTGCCGCTTTGTTCATGATGGCGTGCAAGATCATCATTTCCAATGTATCTTCTCTGGGCGTCAATGACCCGGGAAAGATCCTGGAAAAGGTCAACGAACATATTATGAAGAACAATCCGGCGGAGATGTTTGTGACGGTATGGCTCGGCATTCTGGAAATTAAGACCGGAAAGCTGACTGCCGCAAACGGCGGCCATGAATATCCGTGCCTGATGAGGGCAGGCGGACAATTCGAGCTGCTGAAGGATAAGCACGGTCTGGTGCTCGGGGCCATGGAGGAAAGCCGGTACACAAGCTATGAGATTCAGATGAATCCCGGGGACAGGATCTTTGTCTATACCGACGGGGTCACCGAAGCTTCGAATGAAAACAATGAACTGTTCGGAACAGACCGGCTTCTGGAAGCACTTAACAGCGATCCGGCAGCGCAAGGAAATGGGCTTATGGAAAATGTGTCCGGTGCGATCAGCGCATTTACAGGAACTGCTCCGCAGTTTGACGATATAACAATGCTTGCAATGCAGTATAACGGTGGTAACGAAGATGAACGAACTGACAATTGAAGCTGTAATTGAAAACATTCCCGCTGTCACGGAGTATGTGGACGGGAAACTGGAATCAATGGGCTGCCCCATGAAAGCTCAGATGCAGATCGATGTCGCGATCGATGAGCTTTTCAGCAACATTGCCAAATTTGCCTATTCTCCGAAGACCGGACCGGCAACCGTCCGGGTGGAAGTGGAAGAGGATCCGATGGCGGTGGTGATCACATTTATTGATCACGGCCGTCAGTATGATCCGCTGAAGGCGGAAGAACCGGATGTGACGCTCGGTGCGGAAGAGAGGGAAATCGGCGGTCTGGGTATTTTT
>SVBN01000056.1 GCA_015058875.1 Erysipelotrichaceae bacterium
TGGCTGTATTCGTAAAGAGGTCTGCTTTTTAAAAGCAATTCGCATCCTGCGTCCGGATTGATGTTGTACATGTGCAGTACAAGCTCGATATCTGTGTCTGCATTTTCCGGCATCAGGTCACTCAGCTTCAGCAGTTTCTCTGTTTCCCTGGATTCTTTTCCGTTATAGAATTCAAAGCATTTCGGGGCAGGAATATGTACCGGTTTGCTGCCGTAGATGTCCTGCTTTGTTTCTTTTACATATTTATGCAGGGACAGTGCCGCATAAAGCAATGCACGCAGGGGCATATTGGAATTGACGGTCGACATCTGTTCCCATAAGTGAAGAACGGAGTCACCGATCAGAATGCCGGTATCATTCTCCATCTCCATATAGATTACGCCATCAAGCGTATATATGGTGAGATTGTTGATATCGGTATTCTGAGAACCGGTGAGTGCATTGTACAGGGAAAGGGCGTTGCTTTTGTATTCATCTGAGCCGAACAGAAGTCCGAATATTCTGTCCCTGTATTTCCTGTCTGCATCGGGCAGCTGATCAATCAATTCAACCGGAAAAATCATTTTATTCTCATTCATAAAGAACTCCTTTCACTTATAACATTTGCGAAAAAAATCCAAAACCACCGGATTTCATGAAGAAATTTTTGAAATTTGTAATAAACCTGTATATTTAAAAAATGTTTTTTGTGTCTGCTTCCGTACTGATATCAGTTCGTGAATGAATCATGATTAACAGTTATACTTAATACGGAAGGAGTTTGAACCTATGAAACTGATTGCCTTCAAAAGAAAAAACCAGCTGAATCCGGAAATCGGCGTTCTGACAGAGCAGGGCGCGGTACCTGCAGTCAGATGCGGAATTACTTATCCGGACATGAACACATTGATCGAGAAAGCAACAGCGCACGAAATGGATTATCTCAACCGGATGGCAAATGAGCGCAGGACGCCGCTGGAAGCGGGATCGTATGCTCTGATGTCTCCGATTCCTTATCCGAAGCAGGATGTTATCTGTCTGGGACTGAATTATAAAGAGCATATTGAAGAAGCGGAATCCTATTCTTCCGATGCGTTTGAACTGCAGAAACAGAATGCGGTGTATTTTTCCAAACGAGCTTCCTATTGTCCCGGAAGCGGGGAAACTGTATCTTCCCATTCCGGACTGACCGAGAAACTTGATTATGAAGCAGAACTGGCTGTCATTATCGGAAAAGAAGCCTGTCAGGTTCCGGAAGAAGATGTAAAGGATTATATTTTCGGATATACGGTTTTAAATGATCTGACCGCAAGGGATGTACAGACTTCTCATGCCCAATGGTACTTCGGAAAGAGTCTGGACGGCTTCTGCCCGATGGGGCCGTGCATTGTGACGGCAGATGAAGTCAGCTGGCCGCCGGTATTGAAAATCCGTTCCTATGTGAATGGTGAACTGAGGCAGGAAAGCGATACGGGAATGCTGATACACGGAATCGGTGAAATCATCGCGGAATTATCTCAGGGAATGCGGCTGATGCCCGGAACAATCATCGCGACCGGTACGCCGAAAGGCACAGGCATGGGAATGAATCCGCCGGTATTCCTGAAGCCGGGAGATACGGTTGTCTGTGAGATTGAAGGCATCGGCAGACTGGAGAATACAATCGTATGATCCGTGCAGTCTTTCTGGATATTGACGGAACATTGCTTTCCCACCGGACCAACTGTGTACCGGAAAGCACATGGCGGGCAATGAGGATGCTGAAAGAGAAGGGTGTCATGACGGTGCTTTGCACAGGGCGCCATACCAGCGAACTGGAAGAGCTGAAGCTGCTGGATTTCCCGTATGATGCCTATGTGCTTTTGAACGGTCAGTTCTGTCTGGATGAGAAGATGAATGTCATCGCATCCTTTCCCTTTGAAGCAGACGCAAAAAAAGCTCTTCTGGAAGTATTCCATGAAAAGAAAATCCCTCTGGTGCTGATTGAAAAAGAGCGGATGTATATCTCTTTCGTCAATGATTATGTCGTGGAAGCACAGGCTGCCGTGCATACAAATGTTCCGCCGGTGGAAGAGTATCTCGGGGATGACTTTTATATGTGCGTCGGCTACTTTAACGGTGATCGCACGATCTACAATATTCCGGGTCTGAAGGTAACGGAGTGGTACAGCGGAGCGCAGGATATCATTCCGGAAAATGCTTCCAAGGCAAAAGGAATGCAGGTGCTGCTGGAACACTACGGAATCTCCAGGGATGAAATCATTGCATTCGGTGACGGTGACAATGATGTCGAAATGCTTGCATTTGCCGGGATCGGCGTTGCGATGGGCAACGGCACGGCTGCGGTAAAGAAAGCGGCAGACTATATCACGGATGATATAGATGAAGGCGGAATATACAATGCACTGGTGCATTTCGGAGTGATTGAATGAATAACAGAGATGATCTTCTGAAAATACTGAATGAAAAGGCGGAAGAAGATTTCCGCACTTTTCAGCAGCGCATCATACCGGGCTGCGGCGAGATAATCGGCGTCCGGAGTCCCGATCTGCGTATGATTGCCGGACAGATCAATGCTTCGGAATACAGAAATGCTTTTCTGGATGATGTGCCGCATGAAACACTGGAAGAAAATGTAATGCATGCATATATCATTTCAGAGATCCGTGACTTTGAAGAATGGAAACGGCGGATCGCTGTATTTCTTCCGTATGTCAATAACTGGGAAGTGTGCGATGTCATGTCGCCGAAGATATGCAGAAAACATCCGGAAGAAACAAGAGAGCTGATTGCCGGATGGCTCAGGGATACTCATCCGTATACCGTCCGGTTCGGAGCGGTGCTGCTGATGAAATATTTTCTGGATGATCAGTTCCGCAGAGAAGATATCGATGCCCTGAAAGAAATTGCATCGGATCATTATTATGTGCAGATGGGGATTGCATGGTATCTTGCGACAGCTTTGGCAAAACAGTATGAAAGCACTGTTCCGTATATTGAAGCGGAACGCTTCAGCGTGCCGGTGCATAACAAAGCAATTCAGAAAGCTGTCGAAAGCTTCCGCGTCAGTGATGAACATAAAGCATATCTGAAGACATTGAAAAGGAAAAAAGAATGCTGAGCAGGGAAGAGGAAAAAGCATTGTGCTTTTATGAAGGGGATGTTGAACAGACTGGTGATCCCTTCTTTTCCGATGCCAAAGCATATGTGACATGGAATGCACTGCTGTTTGACGGCATGGAAACAGAATATGCCAGAATCAGGGAAGGACGCAGACTCAATCCTGCTTTTCTGTGTGATCCCGAACGGGTAATCGCTCTCTCGCTGGATCTGATCCGTTCCTTTTCCCATATGCCGAAGCGGCAGGAGGAGATGATCACATATCGTGTCGAGCGCCTGATTGATTACCGGGCATTCTGTGCGGCCGGAAGAATGACATCTTTTATTTCCACTTCTTGCAGCGGCTTTCTGAATTCCTATCGGGATAAGGAAGATCTGGTATTGATGATTGTGCATATTTCACCTGAGATTCCATGCGGGGATCTCGGATATATGCTGGAAGAATACCGGAAAGCGGAAGAAACAGAGATTCTTCTGGCACCGTATCTCATCATAAACAGTGTTGAAAAGGAAATAAGTGACAGCCTGAAGACAATCACCGACCGGAACGGGAATCCGCCTGCAGTGGTATGCGATATTTATCCGGAATACAGTCCTTTGAAAAAGGAAGCACATCCGGAATGGCTGACGTCGGAGTATATCAGCGCTTCCGTCTCTGTTTATGAAGCGCTCAATGCCGGAAGACAGCCTGAAGAAAACAGCATCCGGATGTATCTGAAATTCAAACAGGCACTGCAGGCGGAACTGCTGGAAAGGATGGGACAGCTTTGAAATACTGCGAAGAGATCCCTGTATTCCTGCAGGAAGCCGCATACTGTCCTTCCGTGCAGCGGTTGAAGCACATCGGCATGAACTGCGGATGCGAATATACGGCATATGAGCTGTTCCGCACCTGCGGCAGCTATTCCCGTTATGAGCACAGTCTCGGCGTTTCGCAGATCGTGTGGAATTTCACCCATGATCCGCGTCAGGCGATGGCCGGTCTTCTGCATGATATTGCGACTCCGGTCTTTGCCCATGTGATCGACTTCATGAACGGGGATCATATGAAGCAGGAGTCAACGGAAGCAGGCACCCGTGAGATCATAGACGGAGATGAAATGCTTCAGAGTATTCTGAAGAAGAACGGCTTGTGCACGGAAGATGTCTGTGATTATCACCGGTATCCCGTGGCGGACAACGATTCTCCGAAGCTGTCCGCGGACCGTCTGGAATATACATTGAAGAATGCCGTATATCTGCTTGGAAAGGAAGAAGCACAGCTGCAAAAACTTTATGATGACCTCGCGGTATTTATGAATGAAGAAGGGGAAAAGGAGATCCAGTTTCTCCATGCGGACGAGGCAGAGCGCTTCGGATTCCTTTCCCTGCAGTGCTCCCGCATCTACGTCAGCGATACGGACCGCTGCGTCATGCAGGTGCTGGCCGAGCTGGTCAGGGAAGCAATCCTGCTGGGCGTGCTGAGCAGTGAGGATCTTTATACCGATGAGCCATCAGTCATAGCAAAGCTGTGCGCTGACCCGTACATGCGCGGCAGATGGGAACATTTCCGGAAGCTGAATCGTATTGAAACAGATGGAACATGCCGGGGTGAAGGTTGGTATCAGATCCGGGCAAAGAAGCGCCGTATCGATCCGCTGATCTATGGAAAAGGAAGACTGACAGAGGTATGTGAAGCATACCGGAAAGAAACTGAGCTGTTTGTGAATGAACCGCAGGAGTACTGGGTTCATGCGGATATATCTGAATAACTGCAAAAGAAGGAGGAAAAAATCATGGGATTCAGAAAAGACTTTTTGTGGGGCGGTGCAACCGCTGCCAACCAGTATGAAGGCGGATGCTTTGAAGGCGGCAGAGGCCTGGCAACAAGCGATATCATTACGAACGGTTCCCATACCGTACCAAGAAGAATCTCAGTAAAAAATCCGGACGGCACGGTGGAATTCAAAGAGAGCAGAGGCTCGGAATTTGAATTCGGATGCAAAGGTTATATTGATCCGGATACATACTATCCGAGTCACAGAGCAGTGGATTTCTATCATCACTACGAGGAAGATATTGCCCTGATGGCAGAGATGGGATTCCGTTCCTTCCGCATGAGCATCAGCTGGACAAGAATCTGCCCGAAGGGAACCGATGAAATCAATGAGGAAGGTCTGGATTTCTACGAAAAGGTATTCCTGGAATGCCGGAAGCACAATATCGAACCGGTTGTCACCCTGTGCCATTTCGATGTTCCGCTGTATCTGTTTGAAGAAATGGACGGCTGGAGCGACAGAAGGGTCGTCGGATATTTTGTGACCTACTGCAGAGCGGTATATGCAAGATATAAGGATCTTGTAAAGTACTGGCTGACATTCAATGAGATCAATTTCCTGAACGGCGCCAAAAATCTCGGCACGCATAAGATCGATGATCAGACACGATTCCAGGCACTGCATCATGTCTTCCTGGCCAGTGCGCTGGCGGTGATCGAAGGCCATAAGATCAATCCGGAATTTCAGATCGGCATGATGATGAACTACCCGCTGGTCTATGCGGATGACTGTCATCCGGATTCCGTGATGAAGGCGGAACTGGAAAACCGGAAACATACCTTCTTTGCGGATATGCAGTGCTTCGGATACTATCCGGAATATAAACTGAAGGAATTCGTACGGAAGGGAATCGTTCTGAAAACGGAACCCGGGGATGACGCGATTCTGAAGGAAGGCACCGTCGACTTCATCAGCTTCAGCTATTACCATACCGGCGTAGTTTCCAGAAATGATATTGAGACAACCGGAGGGAATCTGGTCAATCACGGCAAGAACAAGTATCTGAAAGCCAATGCGTGGGGCTGGCAGATCGATGCAGTCGGACTGAGAAATGTCCTGAACCGGCTGTATTACAATTACAGGCGTCCGGTGATGATCGTTGAAAACGGTCTGGGTTCTGCGGATGAAGTGGAAGCGGACGGCAGTATCAATGATGACTACAGAATCGATTATCTCAGACAGCATATCGAACAGATGAGACTGGCTGTGGATGAAGACGGCGTGGATCTGCTCGGATATATGCCGTGGGGATGGATTGATCTTGTGTCCGCGGGAACAGGAGAAATGAAAAAGCGCTACGGCTTTGTCTATGTTGACATGGATGATCTGGGAAACGGCACGCTGAAGCGCTCAAGAAAAAAGAGCTTTTGGTGGTATAAGCACGTCATCGAAACAAACGGCGAAGAACTCTGAAATGAAAACAAGCCCCTGCAGGACGACACTGCAGGGGCTTTCCACAAGGGAAATCATTTCTTCTTTTTGATGGCTTCAATCCGGTTCAGCCAGTGGATGACTGCGGTATACAGCAGTGCGCTGACAATGATCCATTCGATGACGGAGGAATGAAGATAGCGTTCGGTCACGATTTTGCCGGTGGATACGGCGTATAAAGCAACCGCGATATACATGACGTTGAATTTCGGAAAGCTCATATAATCATCCCTCCTTTCTGAAATCATTCTAGCATACTGCATACCGGATGTCAGTTCACATATACATCCGAACGGAGCCCTGATCATCAAAACGGAGATGTTTCATATTATAATGAATCACAGTGAGGAGAAATCTTATGGAACAGTTTAAACATCTTGTATATTACCGTCCGTCGCTGGAAAAGACGGAAGCCGCTCTGAGAAAGGAACTGGACGCATTCCGCAATGCGATGACTTACGGGGATGCGAAAGAGGCCTTTTTCCGCAGACAGGAGATCATTTCGGAATTCCGCACCATGAATGTGATTGCGTCCATCCGTACGGATATGAATACGGCAGATGAGTTCTATGCGGAAGAATCGGAATTCTTCCATGCCGCAAATCCGAAGCTTGCAGTGACGCTGAAGGAATTCAATGAAGCACTGACTGAGTCGCAGTTCCGCCATGATTTCAAGCGGGAATACGGATCGCAGCTGTTCCGTCTGCTGGAGGCGGATATCCGTACCAACGGAAAGGAAATTGTTGATGAAAAGGTGTGGGAAGGCAAACTGGTTACTGCCTATTCCAAGACTGCCGCTTCCTGCAAAACCGTATTCCGGGGAGAAGAATGCAACTTCTACGGCCTGCTGAAGCATATGCTGTCGACTGACAGACAGGAACGCAGAGAAGCAATGCAGGCGTGGGCAGATCTGTATGAAGGCGCTGCACCGGAACTGGAAAAGCAGTATATTCAGCTGTGTGAAATCCGCCGCATAGAAGCAGAGAAGCTCGGTTTTGACAATTATATCGATATGGCTTATACCGCCCGCCACAGATTTGACTACACAGCGGCGGATATTGAGCGCTTCCATGATCTGATTATCAAATACGTCGTGCCGGCTGCCGCACAGCTCCATGAAGCACAGAGAAAGCGCCTCGGTGTGGAAAAGCTGGAATGGTATGATGAGGACCTGTTCTTCCCGAACGGAAACTCCACGCCGGACAAGGATACAAAAGGAATGGTGAAAGCTGCGCAGAAGATGTATCGTGAGCTTTCAAAGGAAACCGGAGAATTCTTCGACAGCATGGTGGAGGCAGACCTGTTTGATCTGGAAACAAGACCCAACAAGCGCCTCGGCGGCTACTGCACACGACTGGCAAAATACAAGATGCCGTTCATCTTCTCCAATTTCAATAAGACAAGCGCCGATACCGAAGTGCTGACCCATGAAGCCGGCCATGCCTTTGAAGGCTATGTGGCATCCAGATGCCAGGAGATCTCCGAATACTACGGTTCCACTGCAGAGGTCAATGAGATCCATTCCATGGCCATGGAATTCTTTACCGAACCATGGTATGACCTGTTCTATCCGGAAGGGGAAGGAAAGCGTTATGTCTATGAACATCTGGTGGACAGTTTCGCAAATATTACCTATCTGGTCAGCGTCGATGATTTCCAGCACCGTGTTTTCGAAGGCGAAGAAAAGACTGCCGCGGATCTGAAACAGATCTGGAAACAGACGGAACAGAAGTATCTGCCGTGGAGAAGCTATGACGGCAACGAGTTCCTGGAGAACGGCGGCTTCTGGATGCAGAAACAGCATATCTTCATGTATCCGTTCTATTATGTCGAGTATGCACTCGCCATGCTGTGCGCACTGCAGTTCTATCTGAAAAGACAATCAGATCCGGAAGGAGCATGGGCTGACTACATGACACTGTGCCGGCTGGGCGGAAGCCTCGGTTACTTCGATCTGCTGAAAGCCGCAAATCTGAAGAATCCATTTGAGGAAGAAACCATCTGTGAAGTGACGGAAGCAGTCATGAACAAGATTGCCGAAATTGAAAAGACACTATGATATGGAAAGCACAGGCAGATGTCTGTGCTTCTTTCATGCATAAATGATGTTCAGACAAAAGAAATAGATGATTCTGAGATCATCAATGCACAGGTATAATGAAACTGTAGAAAACAGGGAGGTTACTGAAATGATTCTTCTGCTCAGAGTTGATTCCAAGCTTGTGCGTTCCGCCAAGAATATTTCCGCAGTCAACGGTGCTGACCGTGTGGTTGCTGTAGATGATGCGATTGCGTCCAATCCGACATTAAGAGATACCGAAATCATGTCCGCTCCGATTACATGCAAGGCGCGTGTATGGGGCACAGAAGAGGCGATTGATCATCTGAAAAAGTCCGTGAAGAACGTTTATAAAACACTTGTCGTCGCAAAAGATCCGAAAACATTCGTCCGTCTGTTTGATGAAATCGAAGGCCTGCCGAAAGCAGTGAACTTTGCAAAGCAGCCGAAACCCGAATTTGCGGAAGCGATTCAGCAGCTGAAGGACCGCGGAGTGGAAGTATACGTACAGGACTTCCTGCTCGACGAAAAGACACCGCTGTAAGATACAGAAAATCAGATGAAGGGGATCAGTCCGGCGGCCTGAATCCTCTTTTTTTGTTTTGCCGGCGATTGGTGCACCAGAAAAAACAGCATATCGGAATTCAGGCATGATTATCAGCTTATAACAGCGTTATCAACAGTCCTGCCGATGCTGCAGACTGCAGCTGCGGGGGCTTTTGATTCATTATTGCGGCTGTGCTTTCAAAAAGGGTGTTCAGAACAGGTGAACACCCCGAAATGGAAAAGGGAAAGCGGATGTACTCTGCTGCATGCAGAAAACAATCGGGTGAAAGCCCCGGCATATTTCAGCGTGTGATGATCCTATTTATAATGCGGAGGAGATTGTATCCTTTTATCTCTTTGAACTTTGCGAACCGGATCTGTTCAGAAACGGCAGCACTGCTTCCAGATACTGATCAGGCGCTTCCAGATGAGTGACATGCTTTGCATTGATTCTTGTGAAGGTTCCGTTATGCAGTCTGCTGAAGGCAAACTGAGCTGTCTCTTCGGACATGGCACCGTTCAGCGTACCGTCTTCCAGAAAGGAGGTATCCGCTGTGATCAGAAGCACGGGACACATGACGGAACATAATGCTTCGTTATGGTTAAAGCCTTCATTCCATGTGCCTTCATAAAATGCTTTCCCGAAATGCGGATCATACAGATCAATGCCTCTCAGCATTTCTCTCAGAAGCGGCGGCAGGAACGGTATTTCCAGCGGCTGGTTCTTCTTCAGCATCCGCGTCAGGATGACAAGAAACCGGATGAGAAATGCGGCGCCCGGGAACAGCTGATTCCGGAAGAACGCCGGAGAATGACTGATCCAGTACATCAGATAATCACCGTCCGTGTCCTCCTGCAGGGCAGAGGCGCTTGCCGAAAAGGTGCGGTAGGCAATGGTCCTTTTAATGGGCGGATACTTCGAAGAAAGCAGGGGCGGATCTTCCAGGACGGCCGCTCTGATCAGCTGCGGCCGGTATGCGGCAAGCCAGAGTGCCAGCAGTCCTCCGGAAGAATTCCCGCTGATGTAGACCGGCTGTCCGATAATATCACGGATGAACTGTGCCAGAGAGGAACCGATATTCGCGGCGCACATTTCATAATCATCCGGACAGGCTGTTTTCCCGTGTCCCGGATAATCAACGGCATATACGTGATAGTGCTCTGCCAGTCCGGCAAGAACGCGATGATAGGAGAACCAGTCCAGCAGCTGCGCATGCAGAAGCAGGAGTGCCGGTTTATCTTTACCGGCGGATTCCGCATAATGAAAACGCACATCTCCGACGGCGGCATCCTTTTCCCTGAAGCCGCTTTTTTTCAGCTTCAGATGGGAAGGATCCCGGTAGAGGGCAATGCACAGAACAAGCAGCGGCATCAGCCGGACAATGACGCGAATGATAAAAAGAAGAAATTCAGCCATGTCTTCATCATCCTGCATAAGACAGAAAAATACAAGAAACATACAAAAAAGCATCGCTCCCCGTATGAAGAACAATGCCGTGTCTGCAGATTATGCGTCTTTTCCATGATACTGGAGATGGAAGATTTTCCATCCCTGTTCTGTTTTTTTCAGTACCTGTGTCTCGATTCCTTTCATGACGTAAGGCTCTTTTGTATCCCGCCGTATGCATTCTGTGTGATATTCAAATAATGCGACCGCTGTATCCTCCGTGACCATATGGATCTCAAGCCCGTCATTGATCAGATAGATGGATTCATAGTGATCATGGATCAGTCCGGCAAGGAATTCATGATAAATGCTGTCGATACCGCGGAATACTCTGGTGCCGGAAACCAGGATATTTCCTTCTTCACATGTCCAGAGATCGCGGAATTCTGTTTCTTCCTGATCATGAATGGCTTTTGCATACCGCTCAACAACTGCTTCAATTGCCCTGTAATCTTCCATATCAAAGCTCCTCTCCGTTTGTCCGGATCACATTCTGATAGTAGGCAAAGGAATCTTTCTTCATGCGTTTCAGTGTTCCGTTTCCCTCGTCATCTTTATCTACGTAGATAAAACCGTACCGCTTGGACATCTGAAATGTTCCTGCGCCGACGATGTCAATCGGTCCCCAGTAAGTATAACCCATAATATCCACACCATCGCATACAGCTTCCTTCATTGCCTTCAGATGGTCTCTCAGATAGGCAACACGGTACGGATCGTGTATTTTTCCGTCTTCCACGGTATCTCTTGCACCGAGTCCGTTTTCCACAGGGAACAGGGGAACCTGATATCTGTCCCAGAGCTCGTTGAGCGTATAGCGGAAACCGTCCGGATCAATCTGCCATCCGAACTCGCTTGTTTCAATAAACGGGTTCGGGGTTCCGTTGTCTCCGCCGGTATCGCCGAAGAACGGCTGTCCTTTGGCGTGGGTGGTGGTACGGTAGTAGGAGAATGCCAGGAAATCATTGGTATACTTTCGGATCAGATCAAGGTCTCCTGTTTCCATAGTGATGTTCACATTGTTTTCTTTCCAGAGCCGGTAAATATAGGTCGGATAGTATCCTCTCAGCATGACATCGGGAAAGAACAGTGATCTTCTTCTGCAGTCCATGGTTTCCAGCATGGTAACGGGATGGCAGTCATAAGGATAGACGTTGCTGAGGGAGCACATGACGCCGATTTTTGCGTCGGGAATGATTTCCCTGCACATCTTTACTGCCAGCGCATTGGCGACGAACATATGATGTGCGGCCTGATAGATGGCCTGCATTCTGTTTTCTCCTTCATGGAAGAGGATACCGCCGACGTAACCGGCATTTCTTCGCATATTGTTGATTTCATTGAACGTCAGCCAGAACTTTACTTTGTTCCGGTACCGTTCAAATATTGTCCGGCAATATTTTTCGAAAAATCCGATCAGTTTTCTGCTTCTCCAGCTGTCATATTTTTCCACCAGGTGATAGGGCATTTCATAATGGGAAATTGTAATCAGCGGCTGTATACCGGCATTCAGGAGTTCATCAAACAGTGAGTCATAGAATGCAAGGCCTGCCTCATTCGGTTCCTTTTCCTCTCCGGTCGGATAGATTCTTGTCCAGGCAATCGAAGTCCGGAAGATTTTGAAGCCGAGCTCTTTGAACAGGGCGATATCTTCTTTATACCTGTGATAAAAATCGATTCCGGTTCTCTCGGGATTATATTCATCATCCGCTGTTATACCGATGAATCCTGCGCTTAATCCTTTTTTGAATGTGGATGCAAGGTCGATTCCTTTTCCTCCTTCGTCCCATACGCCTTCGCACTGGTTTGCCGCAACCGCACCGCCCCACAGGAATCCTTCAGGGAACCTGTCTGTATACTCTGTAATCATCATCTTTCCTCCTTATTATTGCTTACAGACATAATATACAGGATGATATATTATTTATATGGCGAATATAATGGATATAAAATATGCGAATACAGCATATAAGGAGACAGCAATGAATCAGGAACAGATTGAAACATTTCTTGCGGCAGCACAGAAAGGATCACTTCGCGGAGCGGCGGAAGATCTTTATGTGGAACAGGGGACTGTCAGCCGCAGGATCGCGGAACTGGAACATGAACTGCATGTAACACTGTTTTACCGTCAGAAGGGAAACAGGAATACCAGTCTGTCGGAACATGGGGAGATGTTCCTTCCGATTGCCAGACAGATATCTTCGCTGTATGAAGAAGCGATGAAACTGCAGGAAAAAGATCCGGTAAAACAGCTTCGGGTTGCCGGTACTTATTCGCTTACGGACGAATTCCTGATGCCGGTATACCGGGAATATCTCAGAAAGTATCCGGAAACGGAACTGATTACGGGGTGTGAACATTCTTCGGAAATCTACAGCATGGTGGAAAGCATGCGGGCCGATATAGGACTGGTGACATCCATTCACAGCAATCCGAATGTGATATCCGAACTGCTGAATACTGAGCCGTTTGTTTTGATGTACCACAGAACCAGCGCGTATGCTTTGTCCGGAAGAAAAGAAGATCTGAAAGATCAGGATGAGATCTATGCGGCATACTCCGCGGATTATGAAACCTGGCACGGAAACGCCTTTTCCGGAAGCCGCCGCTGCAGAATTACCGCCGGGTCTCTGTCAATGTGCATCCGTATGCTGGAAACAGATCAGAGTGTATGGATCATCCTTCCGGAGCATACGGCAGTCCAATGGACAGCAATGCACCCGGATTGGATTTTTGAAAAAACAGAAGGAGCACCGGAGCGGACGATATGGCTTCTGACAGGCAGAAACCGCAGACCTGCCGCAGTATCTGCAGCGGAGGATTTCCGGAGGCTGATGGATGTGTATCTCCGGACAATGAAAGCTCGGTGATTGTGCATGGAACTGCTGATAAAGAATATGCACCGTTTATACAGAAGATCAGGATTTCTCAAGGATTATAGTGACCGTCGGTCAAAGTTATGATAAAATTTTCACGGAGTAATGTGAGTGGAAGGAAGGAGAAATTATAATATGATTCCCGAGAAGTTCAGGAACTATATGTTCAATGAGAATGATTTCATGCCGGATGATTATCATTCCGAAGACGAAGAAAAGGAGAAACTGGTAAAAAAACTGGTACTTCTGATCTCGGATGATATTCAGCTGCACAGCGTGAAGGATGTCAGCTGCAACGATCCGGATTTCTGGCTGCTGGATACACTGCTCAATAAGGAACAGATCCGGCTGATGCTGTCATTCAAGAAGAAGAGAGTTGTCAAACTGTCCATTGAAGAAATCGCAAAGCGCAATGAAATGACCGTCGAGCATGCGAAGGAAGTCGCCGACAGCATCTGTGAAATCGGTCTGCTGGAATTTGATTATGAGACAAAGGATCATTCCAGACAGTATTTCGTACCGAAGTTTGTCGTCGGTTCCGGCGAATATATGATGATGAGTTCCAAGGTGACGGAGGAACATCCGGAAGTCGCCACATTCTTCAACTACGCTTCCAGCGTACCGGTAGGCAAAGTTGCCCACATGGTTCCTCCGGGAGGCGGCGGACTCGGAATGCATGTCATTCCTGTGGAAAAGGCAATCAACACCAATCCGCAGGCTGTATCCGTGGAAAAGATTTCCCACTGGCTGAACAAGTACGACAAGTACTGCCTGGACGTCTGTTCCTGCAGAAGACAGCAGAGAATCCGCGGCGAAGGTGCCGGTGATATCGAAGACTACTACTGCATCGCTGTCGGCGATATGGCCGACTTCCTGGTGGAAACACATAAGGATGCCAGATATGCGACATATGACGAGGTGATGGAAGTTCTGGAGATCTCCGAAAAGAAGGGGTATGTTCACCAGATTACCAACCTGGACGGCGAGAACAAGATCGTCGGTATCTGCAACTGCTCGAATACAACCTGCAATGCGCTGCGTACATCCCAGCTGTTCAACACACCGAACATGTCGGCGAGTGCATACCGTGCGCATGTCGACAGAACCAAGTGCGCTGCATGCGGCAAGTGCGTTGAGGTCTGCCCGGTCGGTGCCGCAAAGCTCGGTCAGAAGCTCTGCCTGCAGAACGGCCTGTATGTGGAATATCCGAAATCCGAACTGCCGGATGATGTGAAATGGAGCCCGGCAAAGTGGAACAAGAACTACCGTGAAGACGCCAAGATCAATACATATGACACCGGTACGGCACCGTGCAAAGGCGCATGTCCGGCACACCTGTCCGTCCAGGCGTATATCAAGATGGCTGCAGACGGCAGATATGATGAAGCGCTCCGCCTGATCAAGCAGGACAACCCGCTGCCGGCAGTATGCGGCGCTGTTTGCAACAGAAGATGTGAAGACCGCTGCACCAGAGGAACAGTTGACCAGCCGGTCGCAATCGATGAAATCAAGAAGTTTATTGCGGCCCAGGAAATCAATGCAGAAAAGAGATACGTTCCGGAATGCGGAAACGGCATCGGAAAGATGTATGGCGATGAGTATAAGATCGCTGTCATCGGTGCCGGGCCTGCCGGACTTTCCGCAGCTTACTATCTGCGTCTGAACGGCTATCCGGTTACTGTATTTGAAAAGGAACAGGAACCGGGCGGCATGCTGAGATACGGCATTCCTTCCTTCCGTCTGGACCGTACGGTCATCGATGCGGAAATCGAAGTCATTAAGGAAATGGGAGCTGAGTTCCGGTTCGGCGTCAATGTCGGAAGCGATGTGACGCTCGATGAACTCAGAGCCCAGGGATACAAGGCATTCTTCGTTGCCATCGGCATGCAGGCCGGAAGAAAGATCGGCATTCCGAATGAGGAACTGGCGGAATCCGGCGTTGAATTCCTGAAGCGCACGAATGCGGACCATGGCAAACTGCTGAGCGGAAAGACAATCGTGATCGGCGGCGGAAACGTTGCGATCGACGTTGCAAGAACCGCACTCAGAGCCGGTGCCGATACTGTTGAAATGTACTGTCTGGAAGGACCGGATGAAATGCCGGCCGCAAAGGATGAGATTGCCGAAGCGAAAGAAGAAGGCATTATCATCAAGAACTGCTGGGGTCCGAAGGAAATTCTTGCCGAAAACGGCGTCGTTAAGGGCATCGTTCTGAAGCAGTGCACACAGGTCTATGACAGGAACGGAAGATTCTCCCCGCTGTATGATGAGAACGAAACAAAGACAGTCGCATGCGATCATGTGATTCTGTCTGTCGGACAGGCTGCTGTCTGGGGCGATCTGCTCAAGGGCACAAAGGCGGAAGTGCGCGGCAACGGAACAATCGTTGCGGATCCGATCACACTGCAGACCGGCGAGCCTGATATCTTCGCCGGCGGCGATATCCAGCACGGCGCAAGGTTTGCCATCGATGCGATCGCGGACGGCCGTGAAGGCTATGTCAGCATCCACCGTTATGTCCATCCGGGTCAGGGTCTGACCATCGGCAGAGACCTGAGAACATTCAATGAGCTCGACCGCGACAATATCCGTGTTGAGACATATGACAATGCCCAGCGTCAGGTACCGGGCATGAAGCCGGGCGACGCCGCAAGAACCTATGACGATATGCGTCTTACATTCACGGAAGCACAGGTACGTGCCGAAGCGAACCGCTGCCTGAAGTGCGGACTCAGCGTCGTTGACCAGAACCGCTGCATCGGATGCGGTCTGTGCACAACAAGATGCGAATTCGACGCAATTCACCTCGAAAGAGATATGCCGGCAGCCAGCAACATGTATGTCGGTGAAGAAGGCAAACTCAAGGCAATCCTGCCTTATGCCGCAAAGCGTGAGATCAGAATTCTCACAAAGAAAAACAGGTAAAAAAACAGGGGGCTCGGAAACGGGCCTCCTCAGCGAAAGAGGGACTGTATGTTTGAAGTGTATGAAACGAAGGTCAGAATCACTGCCGACAATGACGCCGAAGCGGAAAAAGTCCGTGAGGCAATGAAGGAAAAGAAGGTGTTTCTGATCAACCTGATGGGATCTCCCGGTGCCGGCAAGACAAGCACGCTGATCAGGACCATCAACGCCCTGAAGGATGATTACAGGATCGGCGTCATGGAAGCGGACATGGATTCCGATGTCGACGCCAGAACCATCGAAGCCCTCGGCGTCAAAGTCATCCAGCTTCATACCGGCGGCAGCTGCCATATGGATGCGGATATGACGGCCAGAGGACTCGACAGACTGAATGTCGATGACCTGGATGTCGTATTCCTGGAGAATGTCGGAAACCTTGTCTGTCCGGCGGAATTCGATGTCGGTGCGGCTCTGAAGGTCATGATTCTTTCGGCTCCGGAAGGAGACGACAAGCCGCTGAAGTATCCGCTGATGTTCACGGTAAGCAACGTCATGTTAATGAACAAGATCGATACAAAGGATGTCTTTGATTTCGATCCGGAAAAGGCGCTTGCCAGGGCGAAGAATCTGAACCCGGACATTGTTCCGTTCTGCCTCAGCGCAAAAACAGGTGAAGGATTTGACGCATGGACCGCATGGCTGAAGTGCACGATAGAAGCGTGGAGGACAGAAGGATGAAAGTGATTGAACTGCATGCGTCCGTGACCCAATCCAATGACCGGGACGCGGAAGAGCTGAGAAATGAACTGAGCGCAAAAGGCGTTATGCTGGTGAATCTGATGAGCTCGGCAGGATCGGGAAAGACAACGCTGCTTTCACGGATTATCACCGATATGAAGGGCAGCACCGGCATTGCCGTACTGGAAGCGGACATCGATTCCGCGGTGGATGCGGAAAAAATCGAATCGCTTGGTGCACTGAGCGTCCAGGTTCATACCGACGGGATGTGCCATATGGACGCCGGCATGACAAGAGCAGGTCTTGAAGCGATGGATCTCGCCGGAATCGATCTGGCGTTCCTTGAAAACATCGGCAATCTGATCTGTCCGGCGGAATACGATACCGGCGCTCACCGGAATATGATGATCCTTTCCGTACCGGAAGGGGATGACAAGCCGCTGAAATATCCGCTGATGTTTGAACACAGCGACGCCCTGGTCATTACCAAGATTGACGCCCTGCCTTACTTTGATTTCAGCATGGAGAAGGTCAGGGAGCGCGTTCTGCGCCTGAATCCTCAGATCAGAATCTTCCCGGTCTCCGCAAAAACCGGAGAAGGCATGGAAGAGCTGGAAAAGTGGCTGAAAGAGCAGATTGCCCGGGTAAAAGCGGATGCATGAGCTTGGAATCGTAACGCATACCGCAAAGACCATTGTGGATCTTGCGGAAGAGAATCATCTGAAAAAGATCGGTTCGGTCACGCTGGAAATCGGCGAGGTTTCCGGCATCATGACGGAGCTGTTCTGCGACTGCTGGGATTATTTCAAGGTCCGCTATCCGGTGATCAGCGAATCGGAACTGAAGATCGAGGTGCTCAAAGCCGTGACGCACTGCGATGATTGCAGCTGTGAATATGAAACCGTGAAATACGGCAGGATCTGCCCGAAATGCGGCAGCGAGCATACGTGGCTTCTGACCGGAAATGAATGCATTATCAAGGAAGTTGAAGCCGAGGAAGAGGAGGAAACCGGATCATGAGTATAAAGACAAGCAGGACAATTCTGAAAATCACGGGATTTCTGACGCTGATCCCGGGCATTCTTCTTCTGCTGGTGGCATTGGTGATGATTTTCGGGGGCGGGGCTTCGGTGATGCCGGATTACGGAATCGACATTGAAAGCACTGTTGATATCGGCGCCGGAATTATTGCCGGTATCGGCATTATTGCCCTTGTCTATGCAGTTATTCTTCTGCTGAGAGCGTGGGCTTCCTTTGCGGCCGCAAAGGACAGCCGGAAGTACTTCTTTGCATGGATTCTGGCACTGATCGATATGGTCAGATGTCTGGCGGATGCCTATAACAAGATCTCTGCCGGGACATTTGACTCGGGATCTGTGCTGGGACTGTTTCTGACAGTGGCTCTGAATGTTCTGATCTTCGTGGCGGCAAATACCATCCGCAATGATTCGAAACGATATGTATAAAAAAATTCCTGACTGAGCAGGAATTGATATGGGAAGCGGAATCAGTCCGCTTCCTTTTTCAATGCTTTTTCCAGATAGTCCATCTGTTTCCGGTAGCGCTCGTCATGTTCCTGACGGGTCTTTGTTTTCCGGTTGTCCGACAGCATGATCTGGTGAATTGCCGTATTCGCATTCGGATTGCCGCTTTCCAGTACTTTGTTCAGCCACTGGTCGGCCTTGTCGGTGCGCTTGGCAAGATTCCGGTACATTATCGTGATCTGTTCCTCATTCAATGATGCAAGATGTTCCGCCGGTGCTTCGATACCGTAATAGGACATCAGGAATCTGCCGGCATCATACAGCTCACGGTATTTCCATGCATATTCCAATACTCTGGAAGGATCCCGTTTCGGGTCGGTCATATATGCCGCGATCAGGGAATGGGTGAGCAGCTCGTCG
Organism: Erysipelotrichaceae bacterium; assembly: GCA_015058875.1. Taxonomy (GTDB): domain Bacteria; phylum Bacillota_I; class Bacilli_A; order Erysipelotrichales; family Erysipelotrichaceae; genus Bulleidia. Next base: position 18,825 of record SVBN01000056.1, read on the forward strand.
GAGCAGTTGTCCTTTGCCTCAACCCTGTCAAGCCAGTACAGCGCCTTCTGCTTATTGCCGGCCTGCAGATAATCCAGCGCCTGGGAATATGCTTCTTTCGCATCTCCGAGCGCCGCGCAGGCATCCCTGCACTGATCCGCAAGCGCCGGATCCGCAGGACCGCCCTTGCCGCTGAGCGCGCAGACAAGCAGCTGCTTTGCGCCGTCATACGAACCGGCATGCATCGCTTTCAGATAATAGTTTCTTGCCATTGCCGGATTATGCGCCTGTTCTGCACGCACGCCGGCCGCATACAGCTCGGAAGCGCTGAGCTTCTTTGTTTCATCTTTCTGCATGGCTGCCGCGATGCGGTCAAACAGCATTGCCAGTTCCATGTTCGGATAGATCCCGTTTCCGCTCCTGCAGCATTCAGCCAATGCCATGAGAAAACCCGGTTCATCTGCCTGGATATTCGGATCGGTGATCAATGATTTGAAATCTCTGTTCTCATATTTTGCCATAGCGTCACCCACTGCCTACATTCTAGCACACTGCATTGTTTTTTCCGCACGGATGTGGAAGTACCCCGGCGATACCCCTTATAGTGAAAGCAGATCATAACAAGGAGGATCATATAATGAAATTTCCGAAGGATTTCCTTTGGGGCGGAGCAACAGCCGCAAACCAGTATGAAGGCGGATATCTGGAAGGCGGAAAGGGACTCTGTTCCGGAGACGTTGTGACCAACGGATCTCACACCGTGCCGCGGCGCATCACCTGGAAGGATGCACAGGGCAATACCGGTTACAGCAAGATTACCGAAGGTGTTCCTGCCTTGTATCTTCAGTCCGATATTTTGATTTTGACCGGAGTTTTCAAAATATTATACATCATGTACTTATGTGTATAATTATGTTATAATAAATACGTAATCAATGCATTATTTTTGAAAATACACCCATATGTACAGATCAGTCCGTTTTCATATCTGCAGGAACCGTTATCCTGCTTTATCTGATTACTGTTCCGCAATGTGCATGAAGTCAAAGAACCT
>SVBN01000057.1 GCA_015058875.1 Erysipelotrichaceae bacterium
CCTTCCAGGCATGAAGGCGGCGGAGAATACAACGTTATCCGCGGCCTGCACAAGTGCTTCGGCATGAACACGGCAGTCATCACGGCGTTTGCAGACAATGAAGTCGGCAAGCTGATGAAGGACCTGATTGAACAGGGCGGCGTTGACACAAGCCTGATTTACTGGAAGAAGACAGACGGTATCGGACGCATCTGCCGCAACGGTCTGAACTTCACGGAGCGCGGCTTCGGAATCCGCGGTGCGATCGGATGCAGTGACAGAGCAAATACCGCAATCTCCCAGGCAACACCGGAAGATTTCGACTTCGACTATATTTTCGGAACACTGGGCGTCAGATGGCTCCATACCGGCGGCATCTACGCTGCACTGTCCGAGCAGGCATGCGAAACCGTTATCGCTGCATGCAAGACCGCAAAGAAATACGGAACAGTCATCTCCTATGACCTGAACTACCGTCCTTCCATGTGGAGTGCAATCGGCGGACTGGAGAAGTGCCGTGAGGTTAACCGTGAAATCGCCAAGTATGTCGATGTCATGATCGGTAATGAAGAAGACTTCACAGCATGTCTGGGTCTGGAAGTTGAAGGCAACGACGCCGGACTGAAGGAACTGAACATGGACGGCTACTACAAGATGATCGCAGCTGCCGCAAAGGAATATCCGAACTTCAAGGCAATCGCGACAACACTGCGTACCGTCAAGACTGCTACAGTCAATGACTGGAAGGCAATCTGCTGGGCAGACGGCGAAGTGCATATGTCCAAGGAATACAACGGACTCGAGATCCTCGACCGTGTCGGCGGCGGCGACTCCTTCGCATCCGGTCTGGTATACGGCCTGATGACATACGGTGATGCTGAAAAGGCAGTCAACTACGGTGCGGCACACGGAGCACTGGCTATGACAACTCCGGGCGATACATCCATGGCTTCCCTGGAAGAAGTGGAAGGTGTCATGGGCGGAGCCGGCGCAAGAGTCAAGCGTTAATCATCTGCTGAAAGCCGGCTGATAACAGAAATGAAAAAGGAGCGGGTTTACCTCCCCTGACGGGGCGGGAATCCCGCTCTTTTTGCATGGCACAGAACAGAAAAATGATATCCGGTGCTTACTGTTTTTCTGTTTTTCCGGTATTGTTTCTGCGGTAAATTCCCGGCGTGATTCCGGTCTTTTTCCTGAACAGTCTGGTGAAATATGCCGGATCGTCATAACCGGACAATGATGCGATATCCTGTATCGGAAGATTTGTATTTTTCAGGAGCTTCTGTGCATTTTCAATTCGTTTTCCCACAATATAATCCGTCATGGTCATATGCATTTCTTCACTGAAGCGGGCAGAAAGATAGCTTTTGCTGATGTTCATTTCTTTCGCCACCATGGCAAGGGACAGCTCCTGCCGGTCCAGACTTGCATTGATATAGTTGACGGCGTCTCTTACGGTACGGGAATGTCCTCTGACATTATACTGCCGGGTGAGACTGCAGTATTCCGTGATCATTTCATCTTCCAGATGGTCAAGTGCCTTCGGATCATATGTTTTCAATATCCTGACTGACATCTGCCGTGAGATCTCATCCAGGAAGTATGGGTGCACATTTCCACGTTCTGCCGCTTTCCTGCACAGTGTATTCATAACAGCAAGATAATACTGCATTGACCGGATGGTATCAGAGGATCTGACATCGAACGCAAACCTGTGGATCCTGTCCAGTGCTTTTCTGGCACCTGCCTCATCCCCGGATGCAATTCTTTCCATCATAATGGCTTCAATCTGATACTTCTTTTCCAGGTTCTGCATACGCACGGCATTATTCTGACTTTTGACCAGATCAACTTCAGATTCCTGCGCGGTAATACTGTGCTTTCTGATGTCTGTTTTATCTCCCTGTATGAAATGTACAAGGACTTCTATATATGAGTAAAGAATTCCTTCATCAGAAATGCAGGGAAGCGAGCCGTAATACTGCAGAAGCGACATGATCTGATCATTTGAAATATGACGGCTGCGGTATATTTTCCGTATATCTCTGATTTCCGGGACTTCCATTACGTACGGACCGATCAGCACCATCGGATCTTCATCTGTGAGATGCGGCAGAAGAATGTATGAGCATGTATATTCATCCTGAAGATAATAGATGCTGCGGCCGTTATTTCCACTGAAATCTATGCCGGTAAATTCGGAAAGAGTCACAGGGAGGCTGATTCCGAGCAGGGTTCTCAGGCCGAGATCAAACTGATCCGGAAGAGGTTCATTCAGAAATACCTTTTCCGTCTTCAGAAAAAGGCTCCTCAAAAACTCGTCGGTAAATTCATACAGATATTTCGACTTTTTGTTCATGTTGATATCATAGCAGAAAAATAGTCCAATCAGACAATAATATTATTCTATTGTAAACGCTTTCTACGGATTAAGATAAAGAAGAATTAAGACTGTTAAAAAATCTGCGCAGAGACAGGTCAATTCGTGAAAGGGGTTACAGCAAAAATGAGTACTGTAAACAGCAAATACGATGCCGGCAACGGTATCCATCGTGTACCGCTGTGGAGAATCGGCGGTTATGCATTAAACAACACAGCAACAAACCTGTATCTGTTCATGATGAACTTCATCGCATTCTACATTACCGGATGGGTCGGACTCGGCGTTGTCCTGGCCGGAAGTTTTTCAATGATCATGCGAATCTGGGACGGCGTAACAGATCCGTTCATCGGTTATGTGGTTGACAGAACAAACGGAAAGTTCGGCAAAAACAGACCGTTTATGGTTATGGGAAATCTGATCCTGTGCATTTCGAGCTTCCTGATGTTCCACGTTACTCCGAGCATTCCGGAAGGCGGCGCAAGAATCGGATGGTTCTTCCTGATCAATGCAATTTACTACATAGGCTATACATTCCAGTGCGTTGTCACTAAGTCTGCACAGAGCTGCGTGACCAACGATCCGAAGCAGAGGCCGGTATTCGCAATCTTCGATGCGGTCTATAACATGATCCTCTTTACGGGCGGACAGGTCCTTGTTTCTTCTTATCTGGCACCTAAATACGGCGGATTCCAGAATGATATCGGACTGTTCCATGAACTGTGGCTGATCGTTGCGGTCACATCCGCGATCTTCACATGCATCGCCGTGATTTCCATCTGGCCGAAGGATAATGAAAAATATTTCGGTACAGGAAAACCGCAGATGATCACCTTCAAAGACTACTTTGAGGTCATCAGGCACAACAAAGCTATTCAGATGCTTGTTCTTTCCGCGTCAACTGACAAGCTCGGCTCTGCCGCAAGAACATCTGTTGTCACGCTGATCATGTACGGCATCGTCGTCGGCAACTATGCGCTGTCCGGTGGATTCAGCATTTATACAACGATCGGAAACATTCTGTTCACATTTGTGGGACTCGGCGTCATTGCGACAAAGTTCGGTCAGAGAAAGGCCATGATTATTTCCAGCTGGGTTGCACTGGGAGGAAATCTCCTGATGATCCTTCTCTGGCTTTTCGGTGATCCGACAACACTGAACCTGCCCGGCTATGAAGGCTTTACAGGATTCTCATTCTTCACAATCGCCCTGTTTATTCTGACAGTCGTAACCGGAGGCTTCCAGCAGGTATCTTCCAATATCGTCATTCCGATGACTGCCGACTGTGCGGATTATGAAACATACCGCTCCGGAAAGTATGTCCCGGGCCTGATGGGAACACTGTTCAGCTTCATTGACAAGCTTGTTTCTTCCCTGGCTCCGATGATTGCTTCCCTGTGTCTGGCTGCGATCGGATTCAAAGAGGTGATGCCGGATGTGAATACACCGTATACACCGCAGCTGAAGATCGTCGGCATCTTCCTGATGTACGGCCTTGTATCACTCGGTCTGCTGGTCAATGTAATTGCAATGAAGTATTATCCTCTGACAGCTGAGAAGATGGAAGAGGTACGTGAACGTATCGCTGAAATCAAAGCTGAATACGCAAAAGGTTAAAGAAAATATCCGCCGGAGGTATGAGATGACAAAAAAGAACAAAACTCTGAAAAAAGGAAAGCATTCAACCCCGCTCAGCGATGAGCAGGTCAAAGAACTGTTTGCGCTGGAATCGGAGCTTTCCGATCTGAAGCGGCAGTATAATATTGAGGATAAAACATGGTTTGCCCGTCTGGGTGAGCGTTACTATGCCTTTAAGGAGGAACATACTGTTCTGAATTCCGTCAACCGGAAAACATACCTCTGGCTCTGTCTGCTTGCGGTGCTTGGCGTTAACCAGTTCTATGCCGGACACTGGGTGAAAGGACTGTTCTATCTGGCGTTCTGCTGGACGGGAATCCCTGTCGCCTTCGGTCTGATCGACTGGATGATTGCTGTGCCGAAGCAGGCTGACGAAAACGGAAATATACTGATATAAGCAGGAGGAGAATAATATTATGACTGAATCATTGCTTTACCCCCGCGTCACAGCCACACGCCGTGCAGTTTCACTTGACGGTCTGTGGAAATTCAGATTTGATCCCGAATCAAAGGGTACAGCAGAGAACTGGATGAACGGACTGAAGAATTCCGTAAACATGCCTGTTCCTGCAAGCTTCTGCGATATCTTCACGGATAAGGACAGCCGTGAGTACTGCGGAGACTTCTGGTATGAGACGGAATTCCTTGTTCCGGAAGAATGGAAAGGCCGCAGGATCGCTGTCCGCTTCGGCAGCGTCACACATAAGGCAAGAGTATTCATCAACGGGACAGAAGTCGCCCAGCATGTCGGAGGCTTTCTGCCGTTTGATGCGGATATCACTGACTATGTGAAGTTCAATGAGAACAACAGACTGTCTGTTCTCGCAAACAACGAGCTCTCTCATACAATGATTCCCTGCGGAACTACCGAAGTACTGTCCGACGGCAGAAAGATTGCGGCACCTTATTTCGATTTCTACAACTACGCCGGTATTCACCGCCCGGTCAGGCTGATGGCTCTTCCGAAGGAATCCGTCACTGACTATTCCACGGTTTACAGACTGGAGGAAGGAAAAGCGTTTGTTGATTACAGTGTGGAAGCGGAAGGAAACGGTACTGTCAGTGTTTCTCTGTACGATGATGAAGGAAACTGCACAGCGAAAGCGGAAGGCAGAACAGGCACGCTGGAAGTCACGGAACCGAAACTCTGGGGAATCGGAAAACCGAATCTCTATACGATCGTGATCACCCTCAGGAAAGATGGAAAGCTGATCGATGAATATAAAGACCGCATCGGTATCCGGACATTTGAGGTAAAAGGCGGAGAGCTGCTTCTGAACGGAAAGCCGGTTTATCTGAAGGGATTCGGCAAGCACGAGGACGCAGATATCCGCGGCAAGGGAATGGATTATGCCATTGCCCAGCGCGACTATGAATGCATGAAGTGGATCGGTGCAAACTGCTACAGAACAAGCCATTATCCGTATGCCGAAGAATGGTATTACATGGCGGATGAGGAAGGATTCCTCATAATCGATGAAGTACCGGCAGTCGGCATGTTCGAAAGCCTGATGAATGCCGTAGACGCGTCCAAAGGCCAGCAGCAGAAGGTCACATGGTTTGAAAAGGATACAACACCGGAACTGCTCGAACACCACATCAGCTGTGTCCATGACATGATCGTCCGCGATAAGAACCATCCGAGCGTCATTGCATGGTCCCTGCTCAATGAACCGGAAACAATTCATGAAAGTGCGAGACCTTATTTTGAACAGGTGTTCGCAAAAGCACATGAATTTGATCCGCAGAAGCGTCCCCGCACATTTGCTCTGATCATGAATTCCAGACCGGGTCTGTGCAAATGCTGGGATCTGAGTGATTTCGTATCCCTGAACAGATACTACGGCTGGTATGTCATGGGCGGTCCGAGAATCATGAACGCCGAGAAAGCATTCCGTGCGGAAATGGATGAATGGGCAAAGATCCGCGGAGACAAACCGTTTATCTTCACCGAATACGGCGCAGACACCAACGGTGAGCTTCATAAGCTTCCGAGCGTCATGTGGAGCCAGGAATACCAGGATGAATATCTGGAAATGACACACAGAGTCTTTGACAGCTATCCCTGGATCAAGGGCGAGCTTGTCTGGAACTTTGCGGATTTCCAGACCACTGAAGGCATTATCCGCATGAACGGAAACAAGAAGGGCATCTTTACACGTGACCGTCAGCCGAAGAGCGCTGCATACGTGTTCAAAAAGAGATGGGAAAGCCTGCCGGAAGACTATAAAGGCTGAGCATGAAAAAGTTATGAAAGCAGTGCAGTGAAAAACTGTGCTGCTTTTTTTCTGACGGCAGATTCCATGTTAAAAACATCCGGTTCTCCAATACAATGAAGAAGACATGCAGGAGGTTCCTATATGCAGGACAGTACAATCTTCAGACAGACAGTCTCTCAGAAGCGGCTGCTCAATGTGGTCAAAGAGGTTTCAAACTTTCACCGGATCCAGGCATCCCCGATGTTCCGGGAAGCGGCAAATCATGTGAAATCCATCTGTGACAGATACGGACTTCAATCAGAGATTCTCAGCTATGATGCGGATCCGGATGTCTGGTATCTGCAGAGCAAGATGTTCAAAGAATGGTCTGTACGGGAAGCATATCTGGATCTTGTGAATCCGGAGATGCGGCTGTGCGATTATTCGGCGGAACCGATCTCCGTCATTCAGAAAAGCTATCCGATAGATCTGAGAGATACGCCGGTGGATCTGGTATTGCTGGATCACGGACCGGAAGAGGAAAACTATCCGGATCTGGATCTGAAAGGCAAGTGGGTGTTCGTGAGACAGCATATCCGGAATTTTGAATGGGTCTACCGCAGGGGTGCACTCGGCCTGGTGACGGATTTTATCATGGAAACAGAAAACCGGAAGCGCAGCGATCTGTATAACTCCCTGACCTATACATCCTACTGGCATACGCATCTGAAGGATGAACCGGAGGGAAGAGGCTTTGTATTGTCTCCGAAGGCAGGAGACATTCTGGCTGAAATGTGCCGGAAGAAGTGGAAGGAAGAGGGAACCTGTCTGCAGGTAAAGCCGTATATTGATTCTTCGCTTTATAACGGACATATCGAAGTTGTCGAAGTGACCATTCCGGGAAAGGATGATAAGAGCGTGCACCTGTGCGCGCATCTGTGCCATCCGAGAAGCTCCTGCAATGACAATGCATCGGGCGTATCCGCATCCCTGGAAGCGATAAATGTCATTCATACACTGGTAAAGGAAGGAAAGATCGATCCGCCTCAGCATTCCATCGTTCTGACGCTTGTCCCGGAATATACCGGAACGTTTGCCTATCTTTCGGATCATAACGATTATGAAAAAATGATCGGCGCATTGAATCTGGATATGGTCGGCGGAAAGCAGACACGTTTCTACGGTCCGATTACCTTGACCCGGACGCCGCTTTCCACGCCATCCCTGATGAGCGAACTGTCTGTTTACAGCATGAAGCAGGCCGCAAAGGAAGCATCCTCCCTCACCGGCGCGGATGTAGCTCTGACCAATCACTGCGTTTCCCCGTATACCGGAGGAAGTGATCATACGGTTTATTCCGATCCTACGATCAATGTTCCCTGCTGTATGCTGGGACAGTGGCCGGATCTGAATTACCATACCGCAACCGATACACTGGATGTCATTGACCCGGCGGTGCTGAAATTCTCCTGCCTGACGGCTGTGAACTTCGCATACAATCTGGCAAATCTGACGCAGGAAGATCTGCCGTATCTGCTGGAAGAGCTGGATAACAGCATGACGGAAGCCAAGACATCGCTTGCCGGGGAGTATCTGAGAAAAGAGATTGACCGTGATATGTTCGGATCCCTGATGCAGAAATACCGGAACTATTATCTGGACTGCGTAAGATCCGCAAACGATCTTGTCGGAACATGTGATATTTCCAGAGAGGAACAGCATGTGAACCGGCTGTTCGATGAATGGATGGAGTATTATGACCTTTCCGACAGCTGGCCCGTTTATGAAGCTCTGAAGGATGTATATGTCCGTACGGAAACAGGTCCTTATCAGACCTTAAGCGATTACCGGGCACTCGGTTATGACGCCGCAATTGATGAGTACGAGGCACAGAAAACCGATGCGGGTCACGGCTTTGACGGTCTGGTCATGAATTATATTGACGGAAAGCGAAGCGTATCCGAAGTGATTAAGGAAGTCTCTCTGGAATACCGTAAGGATATGAAGGATGCGGTGCTTCCGTTTATGAAGCTTCTGGAGAACCTGAAACTGATCCGAAAGAATGCTTAAGGAAAATCACCGGTGTGCAGGCCGGTGATTTTAAGTTATAAAGTTGTAACTGCGTCCGGGAATTCCTTTTCATCCTTCTGTTCCAGCCGGATGAGGGAACAGTGCAGATCAGTGATGAACTCCGGCCGGAATGAAATATCTGCGGCCCGGATCTCCAGGTTTTCCAATGTAAAATCAGAAAGCCGATACTGTCCGCTTTCCTTCACGTTGAAGAAGGTATCGCAGTCAAAGGAACAGTTTCTGAGTGTGACATGTGTTCCGGAAGATACCGGAAGGTCGTTTCTGCCCTGCAGATCGAAGAACTGTTTCCATGGATTGATATTCAGGAAGTTGGCGGTTTTTCCGCTGATATCTTCCATCAGCACATATTCATAGCACTGGGGCGTATCGGGCCGGAATTTCATCCACAGCAGGTTGTATCCTTCGGAAACATGAATCCTGCGGAGAATGATATTGCGGCAATGGATCGCTTCGGAGCCGAAGGTCAGGCATCCGTGCACAAATCCGTACTCGCAGTCTTCTATGATAATGCGCTCATTGGCGCCGTTGTCCGGATCCTGATCCGCCCACGGACCTTTGCCGCCCTTCAGGGCAACCGCGTCGTCATTGACTGCCATATAGCAGTTCTTTACCAGCACATCACTGCAGGCGTCGATATCGATAGCATCCGTGCTCGGACCTTTGATGTCTTCATGCGGCGACAGCATTCTGCAGTTCAGATATTTCACATGATCGCATTTGTAAATGTGGGTTGTCCAGAACGGTGAGTTCTGAAAGGTGATGCCGCAGATCATCACATCGGAGCTTTCCGAGATATACAGGAGTCTCGGACGCTGTTCATCCTTGTTGGTGCATTCCGGATTCCATGCCCGCCGCAGCCAGAACTGTTCCCAGAAGATCTGACCGCTGCCGTCAACCGTACCTTCTCCGCAAAGCCGGAAGCCGTCGGAATTTATGACATTGATCAGTGCAGGGAAATAGGTGCAGGTCTGTCCCTCGATTCTCGTCGTGCATAAGGGATAATCCCTCAGATGTTCACTGCCTTTCAGGACGGCGTTTTTTTCAAGATACAGATTCACATTCCCCGGGAAATACAGGGAGCCGCTGATCCATGTGCCTTCCGGCACAACGATCACACCGCCCCCGTTTTCCGCAGCACGGTCAATCAGTGCCTGGATGGCAGACGTCTGTACGGTTCCGTCATCCTTTACTCCGCAATCTCTCAGGGAATACGGTGTCCCGAGCTCATCCTGCGAAGGCACGGAGATGTCATAAAACCAGGAATCAATCAATGTTCCATCAGGAAAATATTCCGGCATAAGCAAGTTCCTCCAGATTCATTTATATCATAAATGATGCACGGCAATTCCTGCGTATGACATGCTTAAGTCGGTGCTGACCATGTCTTTTTTGAAAGATCAAATGTATACTGAAAAGGATATTGAGGCATTGGATATGAAGAAAGAGAAAAAAACAGCGAAAGCAGAGAATCAGCATCTCTCTGAACGCGAGAAAGCAAGAGCTGCTTCATTTCAGGTGATGAGCGATGATCTGCGGAAGCAGGGATACCGTCAGTATTCACTGGCGGTCGGAATTGACACGGCGAACAAGCTGGCACTGGGGATGATGCTGCCGGTATTTGCACTTTCCATGGCGCTTTACGTCATGCACAATCCGGAAAGCGGCGTCGGTTTCCGCTCTCTGAGCGACAGCCTGCTGTTTGTTGGTGGATTGCTCCTGCTGACCGTTCTGCATGAACTGGTGCACGGCGTGACATGGAGCTTCTTCTCCGAAAACGGCATGAAGGATATGGAATTCGGCATCCTGCGGGATTCATTGACGCCGTACTGCACATGTCTGAGACCGCTGAAAAAAGCGGGATATATTACCGGTGCGCTGATGCCGCTGGTGCTGACCGGAATCGTTCCGACTGTGATCGGAATTCTGACGGGCAGCTTCCTGCTGGTGCTGATCGGATCGGTCATGATTACATCAGCGGCAGGAGATATCCTGATTGTGTTCACACTGCTGAAGCATAAGTCAGACAGTCAGGATCAGATCATCTGCGATCTGCCGGTGCAGGCCGGCTGCATGCTGTTTGAAAGGTGAAGAACATGGAATATAACGGAAATGTATTATACGGAAAGAAATGGGCGGTCTGCGGCGACAGCTTCACTGCCGGCGTGACCGGAACAGTTCTCGAAGAAGGCATGTACCGGGGCTGCAGCTATGCCTATCCCTATCTGATCGGAAACCGGAATCATATGAAGATCGAATGCTTCTTCATGGGCGGAAGAACGCTTGCACTTCCGGAAGACGGAACATTCCACAACAGTCTGTCCGATCCTTCCCAGGAGTGGTATTACCGGAACATTCCGGAAGATGCGGACTATATCACGATCTATCTGGGAATCAACGACTCCCATCATGAGCACGGCAAAGGCGGAGACGGCGAAGATCCGAGAGGCATTATTCCGCTCGGAACAATCACGGATGAAATCGTGCATACCTATTACGGCGCATGGAATGTGATGCTGAAATGGCTGATTGAAAACAGACCGTTTGCGCATCTCGGCATCATGGTATCCAACGGATGCGACCGCGAAGCCTACCGTACGGCACAGATTGAAATAGCTCAGAAATACGGCATTCCGTATATCGATATGAACGGGGACCGCTTTACGCCGGTCATGATCCGCTCAAAGAATCCGGAGATTTCCGAGGAAGTGAAGCACATGGTGATGCTGAAGCAGGCGGTGGATTATCCGGCAAATACGCATCCCAACGATAAAGCACATGAATACGAATCATACTTCATTGAAGACTTTCTGCGCAGGATCTAGAATACAATTGGAAAAAGAGGGAGAAAAACAATTATGAATCCTACAATCATTGGTGAAAACTGCGGCTATTGCCAGGGCGGGGAACTGCTCGCATCATTCGGCATCAAGATCTGCGATCTCAATGTCAGCCAGCTGATTCTGTTCAAGGAACAGAGCCATCCCGGCAGATGCATCGTTGCCTATCAGAACCATATCAGTGAGATCGTCGATCTCACACCGGAAGAAAGGGCAGCCTTTATTGAGGATGTAAACCGTGCCGCAAAGGCAATCCATGCGGTATTCCATCCCGACAAGATCAATTACGGCGCATACGGCGATACCGGATGCCACCTGCATGTGCATCTTGTTCCGAAATATAAGGATGGATATGAGTGGGGCGGCGTCTTTGCCATGAACCCGGGAGAGAAATTCCTGAGTGAGGAAGAATACGCCGATATGATCGGAAAGATCAAAGCAGCACTCTGAAATCATGAATGAACAGGGCCGGAAAGGTCCTGTTTTAAGATGCAGAAAACCCCTGAAAAGTAAGGGGTTACAGAAAATGAAAGAATGTAAACGGTTACCTTTAAAAGTGAAAAAAATAACTTTTTTCACAGTCTTGTATTGTATTCCGGGGGACCTATAATGACAGTGCGTGAGATAAAAAAGCACGCTGAAATATAGAAAAAGTGAATAACGCAGGAACATTCCTGCATGGAGGAAAATAAAATATTATGAATACATTCTTCAGGGCAGCCGCTATGTTCGGCAGACCGTATTACGATGAGCACAATGAGGGTGAATCCCTCTGGAACACAGTTCTCTGGGCATTCGGTGCGCTCGGCCAGAGAGACTGAAAACAATCATATACTGATACAGAACAGGGGAAACCCTGTTTTTGTATTTGCCGGACTCCTCCGGGAAACCTGATCAGGCAGAATTCCGGACACTGTTTTGAAATGATACGATCTTTTGCGTCTGCCCTGATGCTGTTGATTAAGAATGCCTGAATTGCCTCCGGAATACAGTCATGGATGACCGGATTCAAGGTATAATACGTTCATGCGGAAAATGATACTTGCGGCATCGGTGATGCTGGCAATCAATACAACGGCGGTTCCTGTGACTGCGGAAAATGTGAAACCGGACGGCGCACCGGAAACAGCCAGCGTCTATGTGTATCTCACGGATACGGAAACCGGTCAGGTGATCTGGTCACAGAATTCAGAGGATCCGATGTTTCCGGCATCCATGACCAAAATGATGACGGAAATTCTGGCGATCGAAGCAATCGGGGACCTGAATGAGCGGATTCCGATTACTGCGGAAATCATGGAAGGACTGTATGAAGCCAATGCGGCTGTCGCAGGATTTCAGATCGGGGATGAACCGACCGTCCGGGATCTGCTGTACGGGACGGCACTGGCATCCGGCGCGGAATGCGTCAATGCACTGGCAATCCGGACAGACGGTTCTGTCAGAGCCTTTGTGGATCATATGAACCGGAAGGCGTCAGAACTCGGCATGAATGATACGCACTTTATGAATCCGACCGGACTGCATGATCCGGGTCATTACAGCACCTGCCGGGATATCGGAAAGCTGATGGCATACTGCCTGCGGAATGATGTGTTTATGGAACTGCTGCAGGCAAAGATGTATGTCTCTTCTCCGGTCGCTTCCGCACCGGACGGTCTGGCAATGAATTCCACCATCTGGAGTCAGACGGAAGAATACCCGGTTCCGGGACTGATCGGCGGGAAGACCGGATTTACCTATCCGGCCGGAAGGTGTCTTGCATCGAATGCGTCAATCAACGGCATGAATCTGATTCTGGTAACCGGAAAAGCACCCGCCGCGGCCTCTTCGGCAATCGCGGACGCCGGTACGGTATACGGCTGGGTCAGGGATCATATGGGAAAAAGACAGCTGATTTCCGAAGGGGAAACCTTTGCCCGGATTCCGGTATATGACGCAAAAACGGAACTGCTGACAGTGAGCAGCGATGAAGCGTTTGTGTGGGATGTCATGACGGATCAGGAGATCCGGGTGGAAACAGACTTCCCGGAAGAACTGTACGCACCGCTGGAGGCGGGGGATTATCTCGGCACAGTATCCGTATATGAAGGAAACGATGTGCTGTATCAGAAGGAATACTATATACAGGAGTCCGTCAGTTTCAGCAGGATCAGGCGGATTCAGCGTGCGCTGAAGGAAGCCTGGGAGGAACATCCGGCAATGACTGCCGGCGGCGCTGCGCTGATATTGCTGGTGATGATCGGGCTGAAGCCGAAGAAGAGCAGGAAGCGCAGGAGAAAGAGTACAAAACGTAAAACCGTCAGATGAGAGATCGGAGCTGAATGGATATGAAAAACAGAATGATGAAATCAGCCGCTGCATTGCTTGCAGGATCATTGATCCTGAGCGGATGTGCAGATCAGACAGCACCTGCGGACAATACCCCGGCACCTTCCGAAGTACCAGCGGAAACGGCGCCGTCTTCAGAAAGTACTGCCGTTCAGATTGAGGGCTGTGCCATACAGCATGAAACGGAATTCGGCGGGGTATATATCGAAATCGCCATTGAGGATTTCAATGATCTCGGGTTTGAATACGGCGACAGTGTGGATGTTGTCTTCTCGAACGGATACAGACTGGAGGATATCCCGTACTACAACGGCTATTATGTCGATGCCGGCCGGCCGCTGCTGATCGCATATCCGGGATATGACTACATCAAGGCGGCAGTCAATTACGGCGATGACCTCTGGGAGACGGCAAATCTGAAGCTGGACAAAGATGCGGCAGGGAGGCAGACACTGTGGCTGCAGGCGGCGCTGGAAGAACATGATACGGCCGGCGTATATCTGAGGGAACACGGAAAATATGCGGATATCCAGTCGGCCAGAGATATCCATTACTTTGATGAGCGGGAACGCTACGACAGCGATGTGATCTTTGCTAATTTCCGGAATATATCCATGGGCAGTCTGAAGGAGAACATTCTGTACCGCTCGGCTTCCCCGTGCGACAACCAGCATAACCGGGCGCCGTATGTCGACAGCCTGATGGAGGAAGCCGGCGTAAAGTGCATTCTGAATCTTTCGGACAATGATGTGAAGATTGAGCGGTATATTTCCTCCGACGGGTTTGATTCCCCGTACTTCCTGTCGCTGTACAATGAAAATCATGTAATTCCGATTGCTCTGAATATGAATTACATGTCGGAAGAATTTGCGCAGAAGATTGTGCAGGGCTTCAATGCCATGGCTGAACAGGAAGGACCATATCTGATTCACTGCACAGAAGGCAAGGACAGAACCGGGTTTGTATGCATGCTGGCGGAAGCACTGGCAGGGGCATCCTATCAGGAAATTGCGGATGACTATATGCTGACATATGACAACTACTACAAGATCAATCAGACTTCCGATCCGGCAAGATATAAAACCATACTGGAAAAGAATCTGGATGCCATGCTGGCGTATGTGATATCGGATGATTCGGTCGATATGGAGACGGCAGATCTTACGGTTTATGCGGAAAATTATCTGCGCAGTGCGGGAATGAGCGAAGAACAGCTGAAGGCATTTCAGGCAAAGATAACGGAAGGGCAGTGATGAAAATGAAGGAAATCAGGATTACGGAAATCGGAAATATCCGGATCGGGCAGACCGAAAACAGAGAAGCGGGAACCGGTCTGACGGTGCTGATCAGTGAAAACGGAATGCCGGCGGGACTGGATGTCCGGGGCGGCGGACCGGCTTCGAGAGAAAGCCAGCTGCTGAATCCGCTGATGGCGGCCCAGGTAATCCATGCGGTGGTGCTCGGCGGCGGCAGTGCATTCGGCCTGGAAGCGGCCGGCGGCGTCATGAAATATCTGGAGGAACACGGTTACGGCTTCCCGGTCGGTGTGACAAAAGTTCCGCTGGTGGCACAGTCGGATCTGTTTGATCTTACGGTTGCGGATCCGTATGCAAGGCCGGACCGGGAAATGGGCTATGAAGCCGCCAGGATCGCATTTGAACAGCCGAATTACAGGGACGGAAACTGCGGCGCGGGATGCGGCGCGACGGTCGGAAAAATCTGCGGCATGGATTACTGCATGAAATCCGGAATCGGCAGCTATGCCGTGCAGGCCGGAGATCTGAAGATCGGTGCCATTGCGGCGGTCAATGCCCTCGGTGATGTCTATGATTATAAGACCGGAAAGCAGATAGCCGGCCTGCTGAAAGAAGACAGGAAAACACTCCGCAGCACAGTGGATTATATGCTGGAACATCATGAAGTGCGTCAGAACAAATTTGCGGACAATACGACGATCGGGATCGTCATAACCAATGCCGCATTCAATAAAGCCCAGCTGTGCAAGATTGCCGGCATGGCTCACGACGGCTATGCGAGATCCATCCGTCCGGTACATACCACGGCCGACGGCGACAGCATCTATGCGGTATCTGCAGGGGATGTCATTGCGGATCAGGATCTGGTCGGGACACTTGCGGCAGATGTGATGAGCGAGGCGATTGTCCGGGCTGTGATGAATACGGAAAGTGCATACGGTTACCCGTGTGCATCCGATCTGAAGAGATAAGCGGACCGGAATACCGGATGATAAAAAATGGGAGAAAAATCCCATTTTTCTGTTGGTCAGATGCGGTGCGCGGACAGCTGATCCGTCAAAGCTCTGAGATCTTCCCGGAACAGCCCGGGCGTGATGTCTGCTTCGCTGCATACGGCGCACCGGTATCCTGCAGAAACTGCAGGCTCATGAAAACGGTAATTATTCTGGTCCGCGGTCTGAAAAATCCGAATGCCGCTGCCGCTCAGATCAATCCGGAATGCATTCATCGGCAGACGCAGGCCCATGCCCGTGATTTTGAGAAAGCTTTCTTTCAGCGTCCAGTAACGGAAAAACAGCTCCGTCTGTGCTTCGGGCTGATACGAGCACAGATGTGCATATTCTTCCGGATGGAAAAAGCGGCGGGCAACGGAGAGGTCCATCGGCCGGATCAGTTCAATGTCGCATCCGATTTCATGGTCCGAGACGGCCGTCAGAGCGTAATTGCCGGAATGGGATATGCTGAAATGAATGCCCGGGATTCCCTTCAGAACCGGTTTTCCGTATTTTCCGTATTCATAATGCAGATCATCGAAGGGGATACTCTGCCCGAGCAGTGCCTTTTTTAAAAGCAGCTCTGCCGCAAGGGAAAGCCTGCGGTCTTTGCCGGAGGGATATTTACGGATTCTTTCTTTCCGCTCATCGGATGCCAGGGAAAATGCGGCGGAATACAGCCCGTCATCTTCCAGCACACTGACATCCGCATAGTAAATACTGATAAATGTCATCGCCGTTATTGCCTGCTTTCTTTCGGGTTCAGTGCTTCATTCATGACATTCTGGCTTGCCGGGGCAATGCACGGAACCGTTCTTCTCAGCATGCGTGCCTCGCGGAAGTAATCGCTGTCCATGTCCAGTTCGATATTGCCTGCCGCTGTCATCTTTGCGGATCCGTCCGGATTGAAGCGGCATGGGTAAACGGTCAGATTGCCGTACTTTTCACTGTAGTAATGATACGGCGTATCCTCAGCTTTCCTATACCGGTTGTCTTTCAGCCATTGTTCAAAGGCCTCCTGCTCTTCCGAGTCATAGGCCAGTTCAATATGCCGGTCGGAGAACTGCCGCTTCTTCAGGATCATGTTCATGCCCCAGCTGCCGCAGAGCCACAGGCGGGCAGCCTCCCGGTTCTTCTTTCCGAAAATGCTGAGAAGATCACTCCAGGTAACCACTTCCTTCCGGGAATTGTTATATACCGAAG
This sequence comes from Erysipelotrichaceae bacterium, assembly GCA_015058875.1. Taxonomy (GTDB): domain Bacteria; phylum Bacillota_I; class Bacilli_A; order Erysipelotrichales; family Erysipelotrichaceae; genus Bulleidia. The sequence continues at coordinate 16,906 of SVBN01000057.1, forward strand.
CACACAGCAAGAAGATGGAGGCGTAATAAACGGTTGTGGTCAGCACATAGGTCACCTTCGTATCCAGAAGCGCGATTCTGAGCAGACCCGCGAGATCGGAGACCATGAAGGTAATGCCGGCAAGCCGGTAAAACCGGTTGGAAAGCGATGCGGCCATCGCCGCAATGCATACCAGACCGTAGACGGTTCCGAAAAAACCGGTCAGAGTAATTCCATCGAAATAGATGTACATGGCAATGAACGGGGCCGGAACAAACAGGGCATAGATGATCTTCTGGTATCTGTGCATATAGGTGGTTTCCAGGATCGCCCCCAGCAGGAATATATGACCGATGCCGTAGAATGCGGCGCTGGCCGGAATGGAGAAGAATACCACCGCATCCCCGATCATATAAAATACCAGAGCCGGGATCAGCAGCATGTTTCTCTTTGTGCGGTTATGGCCGGTGCCGATCACTGCCGAAGCCAGCCAGAGCGAAGATGTGATCAGCCGCATGAAAAAGCGCGGGTAGAAATAAGCACTTTCATCCTTCACAAAAAACAGGACGGTATTGTTGATGACAAATACCGCGATACCTGCCCACAGCAGTGCCAGTGCCAGAGATGCCTTTCTGCGGTCCTTGCCGAAATGGGCAAGGAGCTGATTCCCTGACGGCATGTATGTATTCTTCATATGGGAATTTCTTCTTTCTGCAATAATCATATACGCTTCTGCGCGAAGGTTCAAAATCTGATCGGAAGAAGTGTATGATGGTAATGCATATCCGGCCGGTGAAGAAAAAAGTGAATGAAAATGAACCTGCCGGAGCATAGGACGGAATATGATACGTGATATTGCCGTGCATGTGCAGAGGGAGAAGGGCAATGATGGAAACCGAAAGACTGTTTCTGCGCCGCTGGGAGGAAAGTGACGCGGAAGAGCTTTATCAATATGCAAAGGATCCGGAGGTCGGATATCCGGCCGGATGGAGTGCACATAAGGATGTGCGGGAAAGTGAATGGATCATCCGGAATGTTCTGAACGGACCGGAGTGCTATGCCGTATGCCTGAAGGAAACAGGTCTGCCGATAGGTTCAATCGAGCTGAAGCTGAAGGGGAAAACGGATATGACCGACCGGGATGATGAATGCGAACTCGGCTATTGGCTGGGAAAACCGTACTGGGGTCAGGGAATCATGCCGGAAGCGGTCAGAGAGATTCTGCGGCATGGCTTTGAGGATCTCGGCATGCGGAAGATCTGGGCCGGATATTATGACGGCAATCTGAAATCGAAGCGGGTACAGGAAAAGTGCGGCTTCAGATATCAATGGACAACGGAAGGCCTGGAACTGAAGCAGCTCGGAGAGATCCGCACCGGACATGTCAATTGTCTGAAGAGAGAAGAATGGGAGGCACAGCAATGAAACCGCTGCAGATCAGAGGACTGACCATTGACTGGAGCAGAGTGGATGAGCACAGCTACCTGAGAAAAATCGAAACGCTCCGCAGGATCGAAGAACTGGAATTTCATAAGCCGGTGACGTTCCTGGCCGGAGAAAACGGCAGCGGAAAATCAACGCTGCTGGAAGCCGTTGCCGCGGCATACGGATTCAATCCGGAAGGAGGCACAAAAAACTACCGCTTTTCCACCTATGATTCACATTCCGAGCTGCATGAAGCACTCACGCTGATCAGAGGTGCCGTAAGGTCGGAAACGGGATATTTCCTGCGGGCGGAGAGCTTCTACAATGTCGCAACGAAGGAAGAGGAATACAGCCGCGGCCCGGGAGGCAGACCGATGCACCTGCATGAAAAGTCGCACGGCGAAAGCTTCCTTGCCATGTTGCAGAGCCAGCTCGGAAAAAACGGAGTTTATCTTCTTGATGAACCCGAAGCCGCATTATCGCCGCGCCGGCAGCTGACCCTGCTTGTGGAAATCAGCCGGTGTGTGAAAGACGGCTCGCAGTTTATCATCGCAACGCATTCGCCCGTGCTTCTTGCATACCCCGATGCGGAGATTCTGAGCTTTGATCACGGAAGCATTCATGCCTGCACGTATGAGGAAACGGACAGCTATAAAATCACATCCATGATGATCAACCAGAGAAAACAGATTCTGCATCACCTTCTGGACGAAGATTAAAAAGAAACGGCAGGATGACAGTCCGCACGTTCCGGACAGAGCACAGGGGTTCTGTTCTCCGGTGATAGAAGCAATTCAGTCTTCGTCGGAAGGCACCGGGAGTCCGGCAAGCCGGAAATAGTGTTCGCCCCATGTGCAGAGATCCTGCAGGATCGGTACCAGCGTTTCTCCCAGTTCGGTCAGGGAGTATTCTGTTCTCGGCGGGACAACCGGATACATGGTCCGGGTAATAATGCCGTCTGCCTCCAGCTCTTTCAGCTGCTTGCTTAACATCCGGGGAGTCGCCTGAGGCACTCCCTTTTGAATTTCACTGTAGCGCCGCTTTCCGTCAATGAGTTCATACAGAATCATCGCCTTGTATTTTCCGCCGATGACATCCATCGCGGCTTCCACCGGACACCGGAAGGTTCTGATTTTCTCGATATTCATATAAGCCTCCTTACTATACTTTTGGATAGTATATTTCAAAAATGTAAGTACTTGAGTTTTGTATATGCATATATAAAAATAACAGAAGAAACGGAGAAAGAAAATGAAAAAAGATCTTGGAATCGCATTTGGCGGCGTCGGAGGTCCAATAGATCGGAGTCAAAAGTCCGCTTGCTGAGAATACAGAACGGTGTCAGAAGTCCGATAATAAAGCGATGCCAATTTAATGACATCGCTTTGCTGTTATCTT
>SVBN01000058.1 GCA_015058875.1 Erysipelotrichaceae bacterium
CTTTCTGCTGTTCTGTTCCTGCTGAACAATGACGCCGCAAGCTTCATCACCGGCGTTACCCTGCCGATCGACGGCGGATTCTCCGCTTACTCCGGCGTATAAGCAGAAAGGCTGCCCCTTCAAAGATCCCTGCGGTTCATCCGCGGGATCTTTTTGCTTTCCGATTGCTTTCCATCCTGTTTCATGCTTAACTGTTCAGAGTATGCGAGGTTTTGATTTATGCAGAACATGACCGAGGGATCGCTGTTTTCCCATCTGTGGCGCTATGCTTTGCCGCTGCTGCTGGCAAACTGGCTCCAGCTTGCCTATAACGCGGCAGATTCCATGATCGCCGGAAGGTTTATCGGACAGGACGCACTGGCCGCGGAAGGCATTGCGGCTCCGGTCATGAATCTGGTGATTCTTGCGATCTCGGGCCTGTGCATCGGCGCCGGCATCTTCATGAGCGAGCGCTTCGGAGCAAAGGACATGTCTTCGTTCCGCAAATCCCTGTCCGCGGTTCTGAAAGCCGGAATCATTCTGAGTCTGATCATTGCCGTTCCGGGCTTCCTGCTTACGCCGCTGATTCTGAGACTCCTTGCGGTTCCGGAAGATATCTTCCGCATCACAACGATCTATCAGCGGATCACCTTTATCGGGGTTCCGTTTACATTTATCTATAATGCCCTGGCCTCCGCCATGAAAAGCGTCGGTGATTCCAGACGCCCGCTGCGGTTTCTCGCGGTATGTTCCGTACTGAATATTGTCCTTGATCTGATCCTGCTGGGCGGATTCCATCTCGGCATCACCACCAGTGCGCTGACAACGGTATTCGCCCAGGTATTCTCCGCTTTCCTGGCGGCCAGATGCATGTTAAAGGAAATGCCGGATCTGATCCCGCATAACGAGGAATGGAAAACAGATACGGCATTATTGAAGCGCGTCATGAATTACGGACTGCCCTCTGCCCTTCAGCAGGCGGTCCAGCCGATCGGCAAGCTCCTGATTCAGTCGCAGGTCAATCTGCTCGGCGTCAGCACGATCGCGGCATTCAACGCGGTCAGCAGAGTCGACAGCTTTGCCCTGATTCCCGAGCAGGGAATTGCCTCGGCGATCTCGACCTGCATTGCCCAGAACCGCGGTGCCAATAAGCCGGAGCGCATCCGGAAAGGATTCTTTACCGGCATTGCAATGGCATTCTGTTACGGAATCCTGATCGGCATCATCGTGATGATTTTCAAGTCACAGATTGTATCCCTGTTTATCAGAGGAAACGGAACCGCCGAAGTCATCCGTGAAGGAACCGCCTATCTTTCGGTCATGGCATGGATCTATTTCCTGCCGGCATTTACCAACGGCTTTCAGGGATACTGCAGAGGCGTCGGAAAGATTCCCGTCACGATTTTCTGCACATTCATCCAGATCTCCCTGCGCACGATCGGTACCTTCCTGCTGGCATCCCGCACCGGCATCAGAGGCATTGCGGCCGCAAGCGGCATCGGCTGGACAGCCATGCTGTTATTCGAAGTGCCGTATGTGCTGAATCACATGAAGCATCTGAAACAATCTGCCCGATAAAAAAATACGGTCTGCATATCAGTGCAGGCCGCTTCTGTTTCAGCTGAATCGGCTGTCGGAAAATCATTGTTCCGATCACTGTTCCGTCTTTCAGAATTCTCTTTTCCGGCAGTTTTATAAGCACTCCTCCGCTATCAGTGGATCTTTATTCTGCATGCAGTGCACAGAAAAAGCATCCGCAGTCCGGATTATTCCGTCTTTCGGATGCTGTAGGAGTTACTCGGGAATTCTGACACCCGTCAGATGTTCGTAATACTGTACGATTGCGCTGTGGTCCTTCGATCCGCCTTCATGCGCGTGCAGCCACTGCATCATTTCCTGTACGGCAGCTGTCATCGGTACCGGCGAACCTACTGTATGTGCGCAATCCAGCGCATTGTTGAGATCCTTGATGTGCAGATCGATGCGGAATCCCGGTTTATCATTTCCTTTGATCATCATCGGTGCCTTGGCATCCATAACCGTGGATCCGGCAAGGCCGCCTCTGATTGCCTGATAGACAAGCTGCGGATCGACGTCAGCCATCTTCGCCAGCATCATCGCTTCGGACAGTGCCATGATATTTCCTGCCACCACAATCTGGTTGGCAAGCTTTGTTGTATTCCCTGCTCCGACATCACCGCATCTGACAACAGATGATCCCATGTGCTCCAGAATCGGCTTGCACTGATCGAAGATCTCCTGCTTTCCTCCGACCATGAAGCTCAGTGTTCCGTCGATTGCCTTCGGCTCGCCGCCGGATACCGGAGCGTCCAGCATTTCGACGTTGTACTTCGCCAGCTCCGCGGCGATCTCCTTGGATGCGACAGGATTGATGGAAGACATATCAATGAAGATGGTGCCCGGTCTCATATGTGCGCCGACCCCTTCTTCACCGAGCATGATCTGCTTTACCTGCGGGCTGTTGGGAACCATGGTCATGACGATATCGCATGTTTCCGCGATCTCACGCTGTGTGCCTGCTTCCGCACCGCATGCGGCCAGTTCCTCCATCGGTTCCGGTGTCAGGTTATTGACGACCAGGGAATACCCTGCCTTCACAAGATTTTTTGCCATGGGCTTTCCCATGATGCCGAGTCCGATAAATCCGATTTTCATATTCTGTAATTTCCTTTCTTTTTTACAGTTCCAGCATTGCCTTTGCGGCATTCATGCGCTGATCAATGATTTTCTGCACATATTCCGATGTCAGATCGGAATCAAAGCAGTGGTAACCGCCGGTGATGACATTCAGTGCTGTTCTGACGTCCGCATCCGCAAGCCGCCGTGCATAAGCCTTTCCTTCATCGCACAGGATATCGATTTCCTGCGGTTCGATGTATGTTTCCGGCAGTCCGGAGAGATCCGGATGGCGCATCGGGACCAGATATTTCAGCATCTGTTCCGGTGCGTTCTTCAGATATCCGTCCCACATATGCCGGTTTGCGTTCAGCGGCCATACTGCATCTTCATACATCCGGGCAGACAGATATGATTCCGTCTGATCATCCAGTACCGGATAGATCAGGATCTGTCCCTTCGGCAGTTTCATGCCTTGATCCCTCAGATACAGACACAGACCTGCGGCCAGTGCACCTCCGGCGCTTTCTCCCATGATCATCATCCGCTCCGGATCAATGCCGTATTGTTCCGGATGCTCATTGAGACTGTTCCGGAGCGCCAGGCAGTCTTCCAGCGCACACGGCGCCGGGAAAGAAGGCACCAGACGGTATTCCGGCAGGAACACTCTTGCCTTCAGTTTTTCCGCATAGACACATCCCAGCGCCAGCGAACTGACGGACAGCGGCAGATAGAATGCACCGCCGTGCAGCAGCAGAATCGCCGGGGTCTTTTCCAGGCAGTCTTCCGGCTCCGCAACCCAGACTTCAAAGCTGCCTCCGCCGGAGGATTCCGTCTGTATTTTCCGGACAGTGACTCCTTCCGGAGGTACGTAAGCCGATGTTTCCGCCTGATGCGTTTTCGTGATCATTTTCAGCATCACCCGCATGGCCGGCTTCAGCGGATCGATATCCGGCATCTGTTCAGGATGCTTCAGATACGGTGAATACGCGTATTCCTTCATCTGTATTTGCATGTCCTTCTGGCAATGCCGAGCTCTTCATTGGTCGGGATTACCAGTACTTTCACCTTGGAATCGGAAGCGGAGATCTCCTCTTCGCTTCTGCTGTTTTTCTCAGGATCCAGCTTTACGCCGAGCAGATTAAGCTTTGCGCATACCTTTTCCCGGATGTAATCGGAATGCTCTCCGATGCCGGCGGTAAATACCAGATAATCCAGTCTGCCGAGATCCATTGCAAAGCTTCCGATATAGTGAACAATTCCGGTCACGAAGACATCAACCGCAAGCTGTGCCCGCTTGTTTCCTTCCTTTGCGGCATCAATAACATAGCGCAGATCATTGGATACGCCGGAGATTCCGAGCAGACCGCCCTTCTTCTGCAGACCGGCAAGAATCTCTTCATCGCTCATGCCCTCATCCCGCAGGAAGTAGCTCATGCTGGTGTCCATGTCACCGACACGGTTGGCATGGATCAGTCCCGATTCCAGGCTCATGCCGAAGCTGGTATCGACGCTCTTTCCGTTTTCGATCGCACATACCGAACAGCTTCCGCCGAGATGGCAGCTGATCGCCGAATATTCCGTGCCTCTTTCATTCAGCACATCGGCGATATATCCGTGCGATGCCCCGTGGTATCCGAGGCGCTGCACGCCGTATTTCTCATACCACTCATAGGGAACGCCGAAGATCTTCCGTTCCATCGGAATGGTCTGATGGAATGCCGTTTCAAAGCAGCCGATGAATCTCGCTTCCGGCAGGAAGGTACGCATGACTTCGATGGCAGACAGATATGCCCGGTTATGCAGCGGTGCCAGGGAGATCCAGTCTTCCATTCCCTGCAGCACTTCTTCATCCAGCTCATGGACACCGAGATGTCCTTTGGAAAGCGTCGCCTTATATCCGACCCGTTCGATTTCACTGACTTCGGCAATCACGCCGTATTCTTCGGAGCAAAGATACTCCAGGAAGAGACGGATGCCGCTTTCATATGTCGGGATATCGACCTGATCGAATCCGTCCTTCTTTGAATCACTGCATCTTTCATAGCGGAAGATCGCATCATGATCCGATCCGACACGCTCAACCCCGCTCACTGCCAGCAGCTTCGCTTCCGGCATTTCATAGAGCTTGAATTTCAGGGATGTACTGCCGACATTGCATACCAGGACTTTCATTCCCAGCCTCCGAGATATTCCAGCAGCTCCTGCATGTGCTTGTCGCCTCCGGCAGCCGGCTTCCAGTCGACCTGTACTGCTTCATATCCCTGCTTTTCCAGTACTTCCGCAAATGAACGCGGTCCGACATTCACCGTAATCAGTTCCGAACGGAACAGATTCAGAATTTTGCTGACATCACTCATATCAGGCATTCTCCTTTCTCAGCTTGATGATTTCCGAAGCAAGCAGTGCCGCACGGTAGTTTGTCCGGCAGACATATACGCCTGCTTCCCGCAGTTCTTCTTCCTGTTTCCGGATATCCTGCCAGTCGGCAGTTGTTCCGAGCACCGAGGCAACAAATGCGATCTTTCCGCCTCTTGCCGCAGCGATTTCCTGTGCCTTTCGAATATCTGGCACAACATATCCGCACGGATCCATGTGTCCCGGAGGCGTCAGGATAAAGTCAAGTACGATGACAGCTGTTTCCGGATCTGCGGCTTCCTTCAGAATCGCAGGTCTGCGGATGCTTGCATCAATTGCCGGATGCGGACGGCCGAGCGTGAATTCCTCTTCTCCGTAGTCGATTGCCGTATGGCCTTTTCCTGTTTCCCCGTCCTTCAGCTTCCATTCCGGCGAAAGCGGTGCGTTGGACCAGATGCCTCCGGCCGCTTCCCACATGGTCCGCATGCCTTCATCCAGATAGGTGCCGCCGGTATAAGCTGCACGGACATATTTCTGCTCGGGAGCCATTCCCTTCACGGCTTTCTTCGCTGTTTCTTTCAGTTCATCGAGATCACCGAGAGAGTAATCATTTCCGATCAGTTCCAGCGCTCTCAGTGCGCAGTTGTCCAGGTTATCTGCCCAGATGGCGCCGGTTTCTTCAATTGTTTCCTTATCGCATCCCATGAAGAAGACGACTCTCGGCTTCTTCATTGTCCGGATTCTCGCCAGCATCTTTTCCAGTACGCTGTCTGCCGGCTTTCTGGAAATCAGGATGATGTATTTTGTTTCGGGATCTGCCTCCAGGGCATCGATTCCCATCAGCATCGTGATGCCGCCGACCGGTTCCTTAAGATCGTTTCCGCCGGTACCGATGGTCTGGGATACGCCGGTGCCTGCTTCATGCAGGATTGCCGCGACATGCTGGATTCCGGTTCCGGATGCACCGACAATGCCGAACGGACCGCGGTTATTGATGCTGGAGAGCACCAGCGCCGCACCGTTGATATTCGCAACGCCGCAGTCCGGTCCCATGCAGAGCAGTCCCTTCTCACTGGCCAGTTCCTTCATTTCCCGTTCCTGATCCAGAGGAACATTATTGGAGAATACACAGCAGTGCAGTCCCGCATTGAGTGCTTTCTTTACTTCCTCCAGCGCATATTCACCCGGTACGGAAATCTGACACAGATTTGCCCGCGGATGCTCAATGACCGCAGAGCGGATGTTGCTGTAATATTTCTTTTCTTCTGTCTCATCGGAAGATGCGCTCTCGGAAATCAATGCATTTACGGCATTGTCAAATGCATCCTGTGATTCCGCTTCAGCGACAATCACGTAGTCTGCTTCCGTACAGCTCTGTATTTCCGGTGAGCCAAGTCCGATTTCTTCGATGACTTCCTTAAATACATCTGTTGCCATTCCGACATAGCCGCTTTCAATCCCGGGCTGATCATTCAGAACCGCTGTCTGATTCAGTGTTTCCAGAGAGTCAATATAGCGGTCTTTCTGTATTCTTGTAAAAATCGGCATCTTACTCACCCTCCAGTTTCTTTATTTCTTCCACAAGTCCTTCAACAGCTTCCCTGAAGCAGACCATCGGCAGCTCAGCCGCTCCGGCACCTGCCTGTCCGCCGGTCTTCAGAGCGGAGCCGCCGTGGCTGATCGGAAGTACATTCATTCCGACAACCTTGCGGACATCCACACCGACCGGGAATCCTCTGTAATCATCCCACGGTACCGGCGCAAACGTATGTTCACCCAGAGAAACCTGTCTTGCCTTTTCCGTACGTTCCTGGGCATCCCGGAACGTTCCGCCGGTCATTCTCAGATAGGAAGGTCCGGCAATGGCGCTCATTCCTCCCAGTCCCCATACTTCGGTAACGCAGCTGTCGCCGAGATAGCCGAGCAGATCAGCTTCCGTTGTTGTCGGTTTCAGGAAAATACCTGAGATCTTCGGTGCTTCAGTTGTATACCATCTGTTTCCAGTTCCAGCTATCTGAATGCCGAATTCGATGCCGTTGCCGCCCATGCCGACCATAACGGTGGAATAAGGCACTTTCTTGCAGGACTGCATGACAGCTTCCACACCTGCCATCATCACATGGAGGAAGAAACGGTCATTTGCACATACTTCCTTTATGACTCTGTCTCTTGCCGGATGATCCACATCCAGCAGATACGGAACCAGTTCCAGGGCCAGGGCCATGGATGCAGCGGGCTGACGGTTATGGTTTTCATCACCCATGCCGGCCGTTCTGGAAAGAATGCGGATCAGATCGATGCCGCCGGATTTCCGGACCGCTTCGCCGAGCACTGCCGCATAGTCCCCGCGGATGAAGCTCAGATTCTCTTCGACATCATCTCCGTAAATGCCCCATCTCAGAACTCTCGGATTGGAACCCGGATGCGGTACGCAGTATCCGGTTCCGCCGCTCGTCTTATCTTCAACCACAAATACCGGCATGCTGGAACTCATTACACTGGAAGCCGCATTTCCGCAGTTGTAATTCTGGGAAGATCCGATCCGGATTTCCCGCTTCAGTACCATTTCCCAGGCTTCTTCCATTGACTTTGCGAGTCCGTCATGGATTGCCGCACCGCAGACCGAAGTCTTCAGCGGAACCGGAAGATCCTCCGGTTCGATCGGGGGGCCCGGAATCAGAATCAGATTCCTTTCCATGCCGGGAACTGCTTCAATTGCCGGTTTCACATCTGTCCAGACAAGTCTGGCCTTTGTCATGATGTCCAGGACTTTCCGGTTGGCAGCCGCAACCTTTTCTCCTACTGTCATTTTCTCTGTTCCTCCTGATGATTGTGCCGCACCGGTCGGCGGGCACTTCTTTTCTTCATACGAATCTTAGCAATTTCCGCGTCTCCGATATATTCGAGCATTCGCTCTTATATTCATAAATTCGATATCTGACAATCACCGGCGGAAGGTTCGGATCCCGCCGGATCAGCGTTTGCAATTTTCAGTGCCGGCAGTGCAGATAATGTTCACAAATCTGCCTTTCTGTTCGTATAATTGACTTAATTACATACCGATGTCAGCCGCTCTGATCAGATATCCGAAAGGAGTGAGATTATGAATTTTCTTGAAATGACGACGGAAGAAAGACTGCAGAGTTTTTATGAAATCATGTCCAGTGTCGGTGATTTTAATCTCGTCAGCTATGATACGCAGGGAAAGCTGCTTTCATCCACGATGCCGGTAAATGCACTCCACAAGCTGTTTCAGGCTGCCGGGCTTCTTGATTATCTGCTTGAATACATCAGGGAAAAACACGATCTGATCATTCTCAGCATCGCTCAGGGCCTTCTGTGGAGTGCTTCATTCGAAACGGACGCAGAGGACAGAGTCACAAAAATTTATGTGCTCGGTCCGGTTTCCACACAGGATCTCACCTCGGAAACGATTGCGACCATGATCAACAATTCCCAGGTCACGGAATCATGGCGTCCGAAATTCCGCAGAATTCTGAAGCGTATTCCGGTCATTATGTCCACCGTTATGTTCCAGTACGCAGTCATGCTGAACTACTGTGTCACAGGAAAGAAAGTAACAGCGGCGGATATTGTTTTTCACTCCGTAAAATCTTCCGGCGATTCACCTCAGGCGCCGAAGCGTGACCGTATTCAGACCTATATGGCAGAGCAGGAGCTGCTGCGGATGGTCCGGGAAGGAAATCTCTTTTACAAAAAGGCGCTGGAAAAAGCCGCCTCCGTCAGTCTCGGTGTCGGTTCCGGAGATGAAAATGCGCTCCGCCATGCGGTTACTTCCCAGATAGTATTCATCTCACTGTGTACCCGCGCCGCAATCGAAGGAGGACTGTCACCGGAAACGGCCTACACCAAAGGCGATGCCTATATCAGCGATGTCATGCAGTGCACTTCCGTAACCGATGCCATACAGATCGGACATTCCATGTATGCGGATTTCATTCAGGCCGTGCATAACCGGCGTCATGCCCAGCTGTTTTCTCCGCCGGTGCAGAGCTGCTGTGACTATATCGATACGCATCTGGAGAACAAAATCGAACTGGAAGGTCTGGCCAGACGTGTCGGTTATTCCGAATATTATCTGTCCCGCAAATTCAAGACGGAAACCGGCATGTCGATCAGCGAATATATCCGTGAAGCAAGAATCGGTCGGGCCAAAATTCTGCTTGCGACGACGGAAATGGACATCCAGAATATCAGTGACCGGCTCTGCTTCGGAAACCGCAGTTTCTTCGCGGATACGTTCCGCAAAGTGGTCGGAGTTCCTCCCGCGGAATACCGCAGACAGCACCGAAAACTGTAAAAGAAGCGCATCGGCAGCGCTTCTTTTCTGTTTTGTCTGTTACTTTATCTCAAATGATCTGAAGTCCATTGTACCGGTTCCGTGGAATATGAAGTACAGAGCGGAAGTTCCTTTCTCTGCATTCAGCAGGTCGGCAAATACGGACCAGTCCGCGGACGGAGAAACCGCGATTTCCGCAAGCGGCTTGTGATCGCGTTCAGAATGCACCGTCACGACACCGTAGGAAGTACTCTTTGCACAAAGCGTGATCTCTGTCTCATCACCGGCAAAGCTGAAACAACGGAAGCCGCACCATGCGCCGTCTTTCATATTGGCAATATACTGATCTCCGTTTTCCTCACGGTCCTCACCGGTCTGCGTGAAATACGGATACAGCATTTTCTTATCCTTCTTCTCAGCGCCGTCGCTGGAGATGATGCCGTCTTTTCCGTTCAGCAGGCAGGCGATCCGTGCTTCGTATGTCCCTTTTGCCTGCAGCGGTCCGTCATTCAGACCGCAGGAAGTCACCTGAGCCTGTTCGATCGTTCCGTCCGGGCGGAGATTCAGCTTTTCAGCGCATCCCTGCCGGCAGCACTTTCTCTGGTTGGTCTGACGGTGGTAGAAAATGTACCACTGTCCGTTCACTTCCGCCATGCCGCCGTAACGGAAACCGTCGGTCGGAGAATCGCTGTATGCATAGCAGAGTTCGTGGCTGAGCTCGGAAGAATACACATAGCAGTATCTGCCGTTTACCCTGCGGACGGAGCTTGCCTCATAGAAGGCATGGCCTTCGAATTCCGTTCCCTTTGCCCTGACATGTCCCGGCACGATCGGATGCTCTCCGCCTTTTACCGTCTTCATATCCGGATCCAGTTCAAGGCAGACGGAGCCGTCCACTTTATTGCCGCGCATTTTGAACACCTGCTGCATCAGTCCGGTTGTCGAGAAGCCGCAGTAGAGATATGCCCGGCCGTCATCATCCACCAGCACACCCGGGTCAAATACGAATGTATCGCCTTTTTTTTCTCCCCATGGCGTACCGTCTTCATGCTGTACCGGTCCGTAATATTCAAACGGTCCCTGCGGGGTGTCGGAAACGGCAACACAGGTGCACTGCAGGGCATGAAGCTGATAATACAGATAATATCTGCCGTCTTTTCCCTGCACGCAGTCCGGTGCGCACATATGCATTTTTCCGTCGGTATTCCGCGGATCCTGAACCGCTTTGTAGATTGTGCCTTCGAAATGCCAGTCGCTCAGATTGGATACCGGTGCCCACCAGCAGACATAATCATTCAGGCAGTAGTCTTCACCGTTGGATTTATCATGACTGCCGTAGACATACAGCTTATCTCCGAACACTCTCGGTTCTCCGTCCGGCACATATTCCCATGAAGGGAGATACGGATTAAATACCTGATTCTTCATATATCGTCGCTCCTGTCAGTTATTTCTTAATCCTCTGGAATGCCGCATTCAGAGAACGGATCATTTCACCGGGCACAGCGTCTCCCGCCTGCCTGATCAGGCTTTCCAGCGTCAGGCCTTCCATCAGCTTCTGCAGATTGGCATTGTCACTGGTACCCTTTGCGACATCGCCCCTGCTTGCGGTCATCCGCTCCATCATCTTTGCAAGGATGGCGGCTGTCTGCGGATTCTTCTTCAGATCTCCCATCGTGTCCTTGATGGAATAGCAGGAAGGATCATAGTCCGCAGAATCAAACCAGTTGATGACAGCCTGTTTCCGGAACATGTATTCCTTTTCCGGTTCACTGACTCTCGTGACAGTCATTTCATCACAGCATTCACCGGATACCGCTCTGATCGTGTGTTCGCTGCTCAGCGGCACTTCAAATGTGAATACTCTTCTGCCTGTCTTTGTTCCGCATTCCTGACCGTCCATATACAGCGTCACGGCATCAAGGTTGGAATACACCCTGATCTGTGTCGTTTCTTCCGCTCTTTTTGCATATCTCTTTCCGCACAGATGCACAAACGGCTCTTTGCTCCAGGCAGCCTTGTACAGATAGAACGCATCCTTCTTTGTCTGATGATCGAATTCCACCAGACCCTTCTGGTTCTGGCCTTTCTTTCCGCCTTCATCTCTTCCGTCTGCCGCAAAGTCAAACAGATTCCATACATGGGTCGCCCACAGATACGGTCTCTCTTCGATCATATTCAGCAGGTGCTCATGATAGACACACTGGTATTCTTCCGTATAGTCTCCCTGCTCGGGTGCGGAAGAATGGAACTTCGCATTGGCATCCGCTCCGTATTCGGAGAAGCCGATCACTCTGTCCGGATACATCCGGTGATATTCATCAAAGAACGCATCATTCTGTTCCAGCGTTCCGAGATACCATCCGAAGTACAGGTTCCAGCTGGCAATATCAGAAACCGGGATCAGCGGTGAATCCTTTTCCAGCATGAAGGCATGCGCCATGACCGTAGGTCTTGTCTGATCCATCCGGTGACAGAGGGCATTCAGTTCCCTGTGATCATTCAGCAGCTCTTCCGTCACACTGCCGCTGGCAGTGATCTCGTTGGAAAGACCCCAGCAGACAATGGACGGATGATGATAGCACTGGGTAATCAGATCTCTCATCTGACTCACAGCGTTTGCCTTTCCGTTTGTCATATGCTTTGTAATATACGGAATCTCTGCCCAGACAACGATGCCGTTCTCATCGCACAGGTCATAGAAGTACTGATCATGCTGGTAATGCGCAAGACGCAGGGTGTTGGCCCCGAGTTCCTTCACAACTTCCATGTCTTCGTCATGATCTTTCCTAGTCAGTGCACTGCCCTTTCCGATTCTGTCCTGATGTCTTGATACACCTCTCAGCGGATAGCTTCTGCCGTTCAGGAAGAAGCCCTTTTCGGGATCCATACGGAATTCCCTGCATCCGAATCTGACGCATACTTCATCGCATTCACTGCCGTCACATACCAGTACTGCCTTTGCGCTGTACAGATACGGATCGTTGACCCCGTCCCAGAGATGCACATCTTCCAGCACAATCTCTGCGCATGCATATCCGTCTTTCACTTCGGCGCATGCCTTCCGGTCTCCGATTTCAAAGCATACGACATCGCCGCCGTTCTGCAATGTCTCCAGCTTCACGGAGGCCTTTTTCTCTTTCAGATCAACGCACGGAGTCACTTTCATTCCCGGTGTGCCGTCTTTTACCAGTTCGAAATGCGTTCCGGAAACTGTCACCAGGTTCACGCCGCGGTACAGTCCGCCGTAGAATGTGAAGTCGGCCATCTGCGGATAGACACGATCATTGGCTGAATTATCGACTCTGATTTCCAGCGTATTTTCTTCTTTCAGACATTCCGTCAGATTTACACGGAACAGGGAATAGCCGCCTTCATGGAAGGCAAGCTTTGTGCCGTTCAGGATCACTTCCGCGCTCATTGCGGCCGCAGGCACTTCCAGGAATACTTCCTTTCCGCCCAGATTTTCCCTGCAGGAAAAGGTCTTTGCATAGACTGCCGTACCTCTCCAGTAATCATTTCCGCCGTCCTGGCCATCTTCGGCATTCCAGGTATGGGGAAGACTGACTGTGACCGGCTCGGTACCGGGTTTTGTGAAGGTCCAGTTTTCATTCAGTGCGATGATGTTTCTCATAGTGTTCTCCCTAATTTTCTATATACCTGCTGTTAAAGAAACAGGCTGACGGCTCACGCCGCCAGCCTGTCATTTACTTACTGCTTGTTTTTCTTTGCTTTTTTCGCCGCTTTTTTTGCGTCTTTCTTTGCTTTCTTTTCGAGATACTTCTGATTTTCCGTATCGAAGTCAAGACCCTGCTTTTCGCACTTTTCCTTCAGTTCCCTGATACGGTTTTCTTCTGCTTCGGCCTGCTGCTTTGCGATTTCTTCTCTCTGCTGTTCCAGCGGTGAAACATACGGGATACCCTTGGCAGCGCATTCTGCCTTCTTTCTCTCAGTCAGTTCTTCCTGTACCTGCGGCATCTTCTTATCGATATCGAAGAAGAACATGAACAGTACGAAGAAGAGGATTGCGGTGAGAGCGATGGCACCCTGATAGGAGAAGTTGATCCATGTTGTAGCGGCAGCCGGCTGATCAGCGAACTTTTCGATGATCTTTCCGTCTCTTTCAAATGTTCCGATTGCTTCGGGAGTGACATACTTTGTTGCAAGCAGACCGAAGTTGAACAGACCCTGGCCGAGACCGTTTGCCATGGAATGCATGAAGCCGACAAGCGCAGCGGTGATGCCTTCGACACGGACTCTCTGGGAATACTCGACATGGTCGATCGCATCGCCGGTGAAGCTCATCATCGTATAGACGTAGAACATTGCACCGACACCGCCGAGACCCGTACCGACATAGACCGGCATTGTTTTTCCGGCGCCGAAGAAGGCGAGGATTGCACCGGCAGCGGCAATGACAGAACCTATGATAATCATCTTATGTCTGCCGAATTTCTTGATCAGCGGTACGACAATGAAGAGCATCGGTCCCATCGGAGCCATGGAAATCATTGTAAACCTTCTCTGAATTGCGGCATATTCACCGTATGCGTTTCCTCTGACAACCCAGCCTGCATAGTAGACCTGGCTGACACCCTTCAGGGCATTGAGAACCTGATAGATGAAGATCAGCAGGATGAACATGACCCAGTACTTATCCTTGACGCATGCTTTCAGCTGCTGGAGGAATGTAGCTTCCTCGACCTTGCCTTCATTTTCGTCAGCATCGGTCATGCGGCGTTCTTCAGTGATTCTTTCACGTGTGTAGAAGTACTGGATGAATGTCAGCGGAACTGCGATGACGCACATGAAGGACAGTGTCAGCAGATAGCCGGCCTTCATATCTCCTCCGGTCATGCCTTTCGCAATTGCCGTCAGGAGGGTCGGGAAGATAATGGAAATCATGCCGGTGCCGATGTTCTTTGTGATCTGGCCCATCATGGAGTTTCCGGAACGCTGCTTGACGTTTCTTGTGGACAGCGCCGCGGAAAGTTCATAAGCCATATACCACATCGTATAACCGACGGAATAGAACAGGTTGTAGGAGATGATGACCCAGATTGCCTGCGCCTTGGCATCCATATCCGGGATGGCGAACATCATGATGATACTGATGACAGTAATCGGCAGCGACAGGATGAACCAGGGACGAAGCTTGCCCTGTTTGCACATCGTCTTGTCGATGATCTTTGCCATCAGTACATTGGTGATGGCGTCTAATGCTTTGGACAATACCGGGAAGACGACCATGAAGCTGGCGATCCACAGACCACGGCTCACGGTAAATCCGAGGGTGTCAGTCAGGAACTGGTTGAAGTAGCTGTTGACGATGGATTGCAGCAGCATAACGCCGAATGGTCCGACAACATAACCCAGCCATTTTTCCTTTCCGGTGACATTGGCGGATTTAATTTTGGAATCCCAGAATGATGAAGTAAAGTAATTGGCAAGAAGCCCCTTTTTCTCTTTTGCAGTACTCATACTTTCTCCTTCCTGATTTTACAAGGTTTGTACATGTATAAATTAGCATTCTGTAAACGGTATCAATATTTGTACATTGTATGTCTTGTTCGCATATTTGCTTTATTTCGCAAATTTACGATATTCCCGGAAGAAGATCGCACCTGCCAGCAATGCTGCAAGAATATCAGCAGCCGTATGGGATGCGGCGATTCCGTAGAAACCGAAGATCCTGTGGAACAGATAAAGGAGCGGGATCAGCAGAAGACCCTGCCGGAGAAGGGATACCAGTACCGCGCTGCCTGCATTCTTCGATGCCTGCAGGAAACTGGTCGTCAGATAAACGATCCCGAGGAATGGCGCACCCGCCATCACATAAAGCATATATTTTTCACTGATCACAGCCACTGTCATATCCTTCAGGAACAATGACACAATGAAATGACGGAACACAAAGCAGATCAGCATCGTACCGGCTCCGATGATGCCGGTCAGCAGTGCTGTCTTCTGCAGTACTTCTCTTAAGCGCTTCTGATCGCCGGCACCATAATGATATGCAAGCAGCGGCTGTACGCCCATGCAGATACCCATCTGCACCATTGATATCAGCATGCTTGCCTTGCCTGCGGCTGCCCTGGCAGCAATCGCCTGTGTTCCGTATCCGCTCAGCAGGGAATTGGAAAAGGCAGAGGAAAATCCGGAAAGGATCGTGCTCAATGCATTGGGAACCCCCAGAGCAGCAACAGGCAGAATGGCAGCAGGAGATATCAATGCCCTTCGCAGGGAAAGCGAGAGCATGCGTGATCTTTTCAGTACATAGAAAATGTAGTAGCAGGAACTGATGATATTGCCGATCACAGTCGCGATCGCCGCCCCGGGCACACCCCAGCGGAAGACCAGGATAAACAGCGGATCCAAGAACAGATTTGTCACTGTTCCGGACATGTTTCCGATCAAGCCTTCCTTCACAGCACCTTCCGCACGAACGATCATGCCCATGGCAGACGGTATCAGCATAAATATCGTTCCGCAGGAAAGAATGCGCAGATACGCGGCTGAATCATTCCACATCTCCGGTTTCGTGCCGAGCATTCTCAGCAGCGGATCGGGGAACATCAGAAGACATGCACTCAATACTATTCCCAGAATAACTGCCGCATAAAAACAGGTACTGGAATCATTCATTGCCTTTTCCCGGTTATCCGCCCCGATATCTCCAGCAATGACTGCGCTCCCTCCGGCACCGATCATTGTAGACAAAGCCATGATCATGCTGAAAACAGGCGTGACGATGGATACCGACGCAACCTTCGTGTAATTACCAAGCTGAGCGATAAAGAACGTATCCGCCATGTTGTAGAAGATCATAATGACAATGGTCAGCAGTGAAGGGACTGCCATTCTGAAGATCGAACGCCATACAGATGCGTCCTGAAATACTTTTTCATATCCGCTGTTCTTCATAGTCTTTCAGACTCTCTTTCTTTTTACGTCTCGCTGTCAGGATCAGATGGATGCCTGCAAGCAGTACGGTCACTGCCGCAAAACCTCCGGTTCCTGCTTCAATTTTCACGGTAAATGAATCCTCCGGGATGCCATAGGTCCCAAGCATTGCCCGTTCCATTGCCAGCATCACACCGATCGCTGAGACCAGGGAAAGATGCCGGATGGTACGGAAATTCGTATCGTCCAAAACACGTGCTTTGATCACGTTGATCACAGCTGCCGTGATCAGGATAAAGGAATATGCAGCATAAGCGAGCATAATATTCCTGTTATATGACGGGTTGATCCTGTGCCGGATCACAAGAACAGACACCCCGCAGAGAACTATGGAAAGCAGAATGATCCCGAACCCGCAGACACGCATGATCTTTTCAGGCTGTTTCCTGCCGGCGGTTCCTGCCGCAAGACGCAGCAGACCGAGGATCAGAAAATATGTACTCATTGTTATATGCCAATAAGAGGTATCCGATGTGCCAAGCAAAAGATGTATTCCTGCATAGATCAGATTTCCCGCAGTACTGATCCATGTGATCAGCAGCGGATATTCCTTCAGCAGTTTTCTGAGCTGTTTCATATCGTTCTCCTTGCCAGGATCATCCGCATGATGCTGTCTGCGATCATCAGATATCCGGTGCTGGAGCAATACCAGCGCATTGTATGATCCGGTGCCACCAGGATAAACATTCCCAGGATCAGAAGCATTGCTGTTTCAAAATACACAAACCATTTGGGAAGAGACCGGTTCCTGCCTGTCTGTCCCGAAGAATATGCATTGATTGCAAGGATCAGGAGTGCACAGCCGAAAACCGCACTGCCCAGCAGGAACGCTGCATTATCCTTTGCCAGCATGACCAGGATCAGTCCAAGCAGAATAAAGCAGATCGTGATCCTCGTCTTTTCTTCACTGATGCGGAAATTGTTTTTCCAAAGCCTCCGGATCGTCATGCCTGCTTCAAAACAGGCAAATACTCCTGTAAACATCATTGGCAGCATTGCAATAAAGTGTTCCGGAATGATCGTCAGCAATATGCCCGCCGCCAGCAGCAGAATACTCAGTGCATCAGGCTTCCGGAAAAAATCCGTGAACATGGAAAGATCCATATTCCGTTTCAGAGCTGTATTCCTGAGGGCACTTTCCGGCATTTTCATCATGGTTCTCTTGATGTCGGGATCCAGTTCGGCGATCCGGACCAGAATATGTTCAAATGACATGGCATTGAGTTCTTCAAAGCTGGTGTTTTCTTCCTCGATCACCTCAAACATCCGGTCAATAAACCGTTTCCGGTCATCTGTCTCAACTTTTTCCACCCATTGATTCAGTACCTGATCGATCCATTCACTTTCCGGATCATTACCTTCTGTCTCCAGAAGGCTGCCATATTCCAGCAGCCAGGTGGAACAGTCATGCTGTAAGATCCGTTTCCCGCTGCTTTTTACGATACGGGTATGCGAAAGCTCCGGCGCAAACAGTTTTCCGATCACACAGTATTCCGGAACGATGTTTACCGCCGCATGATTGATCTTTTTCAAAAGCGCCGGGTCCAGAACGTCACGGCAGAATCCCGGTCCGTCATTCACATAAACGCGTTTCAGCAGTGCCAGCTGATCATCCTCCAGCAGGGCTGAAGCATACATTGCCAGGTTCCCGCCTTTGGAATGTCCTCCGACGTAAAATACATTTCCCTCCGATGCATACTTCCGTATCTGTTCCTTCAGAAATGACAAAGCCATTTCCTGCGCCTTTGTTTCTGTAAAGGTGATCATGAAGTCTTCCTTCCAGCCTGCTGTTGAAGCATCCGTTCCCCGGTAGGCAAGAAACAGTTCACTTTTCTTCAGCTCATACAGGGATGCTGAAAACTGTATATGCTCTTCCGGGATCAGTACATCCTTATGTTCCAGGATCCTGATGTTTCCGAAACGCTGAGACGAAGCAGCAGCTTCAATGATCTCTTCCGGATGTTCACTGCCCTTGATCACTTCCAGCCGGATACCGCCTTCATCGGTGAGTCTGCTGACTGCTTCATGGATCGTCATGGAATGTCCGTTTCCCCAGACATTTCTTAGATTGACATATGAAAAGAAACACAACACCAGATTATCTGCGTCATTCAGTTCTTTTTCTTCAAAAGAGAGATCGCCTCTCCAGCCAATATAGTCACGGATCGTTCCTTCAGTCTGAACCATATGCCTGCTCCACTGCTTTATTATCTGAAAAAGCGGAAGCACTCTTTCAGCTCCCGCTGTCAGCTATGATCTGTTCAGTCCAGATAATTCCACTCGGAAGGGTCTGTCCAGCCCTTCTTTCCGAGGAATTTCTCCAGAGGAATCTTTTCAATTTCTTCTTTGGAAAGATTGGAATTGGTCAGTCTTGCAAATCCGCTTGTTACCGCACCGCCTGCCGTGAAGCGGTCTCTTTCCGTCATCGCATTCAGCATCGGTTCGCCGGCTTCAAATCTTCTTGCGTTTTCTTTGATGATCTCAATACTGCGTCTTGCACGATCCGGTACCTGCGGTGTGGTATGCGGTGTGATATAGACATTCGGCATTCTCCATAAAGGATGATCGGAAGAAAGCGGATCTTCCTCAATGACATCCAGTCCTGCGCCGGCAATCTCACCGTTCTGCAGTGCTTCTGTCAAAGCCTGTGTATCTACGATACCGCCTCTTGCCATATTGACAAGGAACGCATCCTTCTTCATTTTCTTGAATGTTTCGCCATTGAACATGTGATACGTCTCATCCGTCAGCATCAATGTGAGAACAACAAAGTCGCAGTTCTCCAGGATCCAGTCCGGTGTATCTCCGTTGTTGGCAATGAACTTACCCTTCAGCCAGTCATAACCTTTGATCGGGAACTTGTCATATGCATAGACATCCATATCAAATGCACGCAGTCTGTCTGCCAGCATCTTTCCGTTGTTGCCTAGGCCGAGGATCCCGACCTTTCTGCCGTACAGACCTCTCCAGGTATTGGAGCCTTCTACGCCCCATTTTCCTTCTTCCTGTGCCTTCAGCAGTTCCTTTGTGTGATAGCATCCCTGCAGCATAAAGTAAATGCAGTGCTCCGCCAGCACCGGAGCGCTTCTTCCGGCAGCACCTGTGACAATGATGTTCTTTGCGAACACCTCATCTCTGGCTGATCCGTTGAGTCCGGAATGATCGCAGAAGATCCATTTCAGCGTATCGCTTTCCAGCATGCAATTATCCACATCACCGAGAATGATCGCGGCATCCGCATCTTTCAGTTCTTCTCTGATCTTATCCTTCTCATAGAAGTTGACATAAACGAAGTCAGCTTCCGGGAAGACATTGCGCAGTCTGTGGTAGTTTTCCTTGTCATACCAGACAGTAGATACGACTTTTCTGATTTTCGGCATATTTCATTCCTCCTCTTTACGGGTTCATTATAGAAATTCTGA
>SVBN01000059.1 GCA_015058875.1 Erysipelotrichaceae bacterium
GCGTATGCAAGATAATTATGAGGCAGAATGCATTGCATAAAGAGTTCGGAAGCCGTATGCGTTAGAGGCGCACGTACGGTTTGACAGGGGGCGGCAGATGTTGAATCTGTCGCCTACCTTATTATGCCCGGCTGAAATCTGTTTTCTGTCAATGATGCATTGGTGAGCGGCAATCATGAAAGCAGGGTATAATCTGATCGGAAAACGAAAGTGAGAGATGAAATATGGCAAGAACAGAGACATATGACAATATGGGATTCCATATGACTTATCCCGATGTTTTCGATGATACCAGAGGATTGGTTATGCCGATGGCTATCGGCAATAACAACGGTGTATATCTGATGATGGTCAGCTATATGGCACTATCAAAAGAGGAACTGGAAGACATCAGCAGAAATACCGGTGAGGGGAAGATGAGCGAAGAGGACAGAATGAAAGTCCTGGATTCCACGGGAGCGATGCTGATGGTGATCGGTATTGACGGCTCTCAGGGACCGGAAGAAATCATCCGGAAGATGCAGATGGAAAGCAGTGTAAATAAGGATCAGTTTATTGAGCTCGCCAGGCATGATGATATGACCTATTACTCGGTTGAGGATCATGATAATGAAGAATCATTCCTGAAAAAAGTGAATCCGGCTTTTGCGGAAGAATTCCATGTCCTGAAAGCTGCCATGATTGAGGCGCTGAAGAATGCCGAATACTTCACACCGCGGATTCCGGGTGCTGATCTGATCGGAAGAAAGCTCAGTTTCGAAACGAAGGACATTGACGGCAATACGGTGAAGAGTGATGAACTCTTTGCGTCTCATGCGGTCACAATGATCAATCTCTGGGCTACCTGGTGCGGTCCCTGCAGGAGCGAACTGAAAGAGCTGGGAGATATTCACCGGCGGGTTTCGGAAAAAGATGCTGCCATTATCGGTATCTGTACGGACGCCGCTGAGAAAGCGGATGAATGCAGGAAACTGATGGCGGAAAACAATATGACATACATCAATCTTCTGCCGTTTGCGGATCTGGATGAGCAGCTGCCGGCAAGAGGTATTCCGACATCCTTCTTTGTCAGCCGTGAAGGAAAGATCATGACATATCCGATCGTCGGCGTGCCGGCTGATATTTCCCAATATGAAAAGACATTTGATGAGATGCTTGCCAAAGCTGCGGGAGGCTATGAACCTGCTTCTCATGAAGGGACTTCTGATCATAAAAAGGATTCCTGCCGCATCATTGTCAGAGATGAATCCGGCAGCCCGGTGGAAGGAGTGCCGGTTCAGTTCTGCTCCGATACCGCCTGCATGATGGGGAAGACAGATGCGGAAGGTACCGTTTCATTCCATGCGGAAAACGGCCGTTATACCGTTCATGTGCAGAGAGTTCCCGAAGGCTTTGCCGAAAATACACAGGAATATGCTGTTCCGGAAGATCTCAGCAATGTGGAAATCATTCTGAAAAAAGCCGGATGAATACAGAGGGAATCGCGGCGCTCCCGATTCACAGAAGTACCGGAGGCCGGTTTTGTTTTGATATTGTCAATCATTACCGGGAAAATTGGTATCATATATCACATGAAAGAATTCCTGAAGAAATACTGGAAACTGCTTCCGGCTGCCGTCATCCTTCTTGTTTCTGCCGCAGTCGTTTTCATTCTGAATTACCGGAGCAAACCGGTCACGTATTCATGGGATGAAAAACAAAAGGATGACCAGCTCAGCAGGGATATCACAACCGCGATCAATGTATATACGGATGGTACAGTGCAGGAAGTGTTTCATGAGACCGGATCACTGGATGGGATCCAGTATGACATGCTGAGAGTCCTGCCGTCCGAACATACATTTCTGCAGGTTGATTATTCCGAGGAACCGAAACCGCTGATCGAACTGGCGGACGAAGAAACAATTGCGGAAGGATATGCATATGCAGGCGGAATTAACGGAGGCTTTTTCTATCTGACAGGAAAGGAATACGGAAGACCTGTCGGAGCCGTCCGCAGAAAGAACACCTGGACAAAATGGCACGGAGAGGAAAACACACCTGCTTACGGCAGCGGCTTTGCCACAGCATACTTTACCGGCGACACCATGCAGCTGAAGTATCACGGATGGCAGAAGGGTGTATGGATGGGGGATGAAGACTGGACATATGAATCCGGTTATGCAATCGATGCGGAAAACGGAATCTCCGGCTCATATACCTATATCGTTGACGGAAAAGCGAAGGATATTACCGGAGACGATTACGGCATCATTGATTACCGTACGTTCGGACGTGCCGCCACGATATTTGCCCAGAATGCGGATCATGAATATATGCTGATTGATATATTCGGGGTGGTGGACGATAAAAAGATCCTGAAATTTCTTCAGTCACTGGATACGGTAAATGCACTGCGCATGGACGGCGGCATTTCGACGCAGATGGTTTATATGCGGAAATATGTCACTGAAATCAGATGATCGCCGTTTGAGAGATCCTATTGTATAAACAGGAATGAAAAACCATGCCGATAAAGTCAGTTCTACCAATGGTTCATGTTGTTTTTCTGCTGTTGGAATTGTATGTGAAAAGCGGCTTTGATATGATTGACGAAGAGAGAGTCATGTCCTGATCGGTATCTTATCGATATTCAGGTGAAAGGCAAAAATCATATGAAAAAGAGTTACAGGCAGTTCTACCATGCAAATGTACTGTCAGGGTGGGGAAACGATCCGAACGGTACGATTTTCTACAACGGCAAGGCGCATCTCTTTTTTCAGCATTATCCGTACAAACCGGAATGGGGAATCATGCACTGGGGTCATTTTGTGACGGAGGATTTTATCCATTGGGAAAACCTTCCTCTTGCCCTGGAACCGCTGGAAGATTATGAGGAGATCTGCGGATGCTGCTCGGGATCGGCAATCGAGAAAGATGGAAAACTCTATCTGATGTACACGGCAGCCCAGCCCGAACTTCAGCGGCAGTGCATTGCTGTTTCAGAAGACGGAGGAATTCATTTTGAAAAGGATCCGGGCAATCCGATTGTCACAGCTGATCAGATCAGCCCCGAGATTGCAATGCGCGACTTCCGTGATCCCAGAGTGTTCCTGAAAGACGGCGTTTACTATATGCTCGCCGGCGCAAGAGTCAGGGATATCAGGGACGGGGAACCTGTTCCCGAACTTCCGGTAAGAAAACCTGGTCCGGTTTCTTCACCGTCTCTCGGAGATGTGACGGACATTGATCCGAAGATCTACGGATACGGAAACCTTGTCCTG
Organism: Erysipelotrichaceae bacterium; assembly: GCA_015058875.1. Taxonomy (GTDB): domain Bacteria; phylum Bacillota_I; class Bacilli_A; order Erysipelotrichales; family Erysipelotrichaceae; genus Bulleidia. The sequence continues at coordinate 3,264 of SVBN01000059.1, forward strand.
CTGAAATCCGATGATCTGTATCACTGGAGCTATGTGGGAAAACTCCTGTATAACCAGGAAGAATACAGTGAGGAATTCTATCATCTGAACGGCGTCTATGAGTGCCCGGATTATTTTGTGATTGACGGAACGGAAGTTGTCCTTGCAAGTCCTCAGAACCTCCCGCAGACGGGCAATCATTATCAGAATATTCACTCGGGACTGTATATGCTGGGCAATCTGGACTTTGAAACAGGCCGGTTCCAGGTCAGCTATATCGGAGAAGCGGACAGCGGCTTTGATTTCTATGCCGCACAGACCCTCAGAATGCCGGACGACAGAGTGATCATGATCGCCTGGAAGGAAATGTGGGACCGCTCATTCCCGACCCGCGAAGAAGGCTGGGCGGGAACATATACATTGCCGCGTGAGCTGAGTGTGGAAGAGGGCAGGCTGATCCAGAGACCGGTCAGGGAAATAAAGCAGTACAGGAAAAACCATGTATCTGCCGGACCGGTGCAATGCACGGATGCATGTGTAAACCTTGCAGGCATATCCGGAAATGTGGTCGAAATCAAAGCGGAGATTGAAACCGGCAGTGCGGAAAAATGCGGCCTGAAAGTGTTCTGTTCCGAACAGCATGAAACCCTTATTTACTATGACAGAAAGGAAAAAGCACTCGTATTTGACAGAAGCAGATCCGGAATCAAGATCAGCGGAAAGGATACGGTCACTCAGAAGCGGTATCTGGATATCGGTGAACCGGAAAAGATCACATTGGATCTGTTCCTGGATGTCTGTTCCCTTGAAGTCTTTGTGGACGGGGGAAAACATGTCATGACCGGCAATGTTTATCCGGATATCGATACCGATATTGAGGTACGGTTCTTTGCGGAAAACGGTACAGCTGCACTCTCTGCAATCGAAAAATATGATATCTGTGTGTGAATACGGATGATCTGAGAAGTATCATGCATTATAAAACGCTGCGGACGGCAGAGTGAAAGACTCTGCATGTCCGCGTTTTTCTCTTTCTTTTTAACAGTTGCGGACGGGAAAATCGATTCTTGATATATTCATTTTTGTATATACATGGAGGGTACCGGCCATGATGACAATGCTGATATTAACCGCATTCGCGGAAGTTCTCTTCGGAGATATCTTCGACATGTTCTCTGCTCTGTTCAGGAAGTATACTTCCACATTCCGGAAGTCCGGACCTCTTGGAAAAGCCCTGTGCATTGCCGGAGGAGCGGCTGTTGTTCTCTGGATTATCAACTGGCTCCGTTACTGAACTGACCGGAATGACCGTAAAAGGTCTTCCGGTTTTTCAATGGATCATAGAAGCTCTGCATCATATTTATATTTTTTTTGCTGAAGCAGAAAAGGGGTGACGGCAATTCGTCACCCGGGTCAGCGATTCTTTTATGATGCATTTATTTCATGACATATATGAGATGAAAACACGCACATTGTTAACAGCACCCCAACTTGTCAGGGCAGCAATAAACGACTCATATTCCGCCCAGAAGGGCTGGTCATTTGCTGGCGTTCCGTTACGGTAATCGATACGATATGCAGCGGTACGTGTATCTGTCTGTACCTGCATTTCACGGAAGACATCCGGTGAATTCGGATTATAGGCATGATCCGGTGATATTCTGATCTCCCGGATTTCTCCTGCATAGAAGCAGGTGTTGTCAATGATGAGCTTACCGGGAAACAGCATGATCCGTGAGGGAACGGATTGTTCATATTTCTGATAGATTCCCTGCTGTACAAGAATACCGGGAACCATGATCAAGATGCTGAAGAGCAGGATAGAAAGCTGATGCAGGGGATCGGGTGAAGATCCGGCCGCATACAGAATGACACAGATCAGAAGGAAAACTCCGAGTGCCGCAATTCCTGTCCAGAGAACAATCGAGCGGAATCTTCTGAGAGCAGTTTCTGTAAGACGGTCTTTCGGAAGCAGGAATTCCCGGTAATCAGGCTGTGTTGTATCTTCTGATGCATACTGCTGTCCGAAAACTTCGTTGAGCACCTGTTCCGTTTTCTTCTCTTTCCGGCCGTATATGAACCATAATATTCCATAAAGCATGGAAAATGCACCGGTAATCAGCGCAATGATACAAATAGTCCAGGCAATTTCCGGTCTGGCCAGCAGGGCAGAAATACCTGCAGCTGCCAGCAGAATCAGCGTAATCGTCAGGAAAACAATAAACAGAATCTTATTGATTTTTCTTCCTTTATAAACCGGAATTGTCATGCACAGGACCTCTTCATCATGTCAGCTTTAGCGCTTTTTGTGTTCGATGGTCATTTTAATATCTGACCGTTTTTATGTAAATATACAGCTTGAACAGATGTGATAGTTCTCCGGGCAGATTTCAGCTGAGGAAAAACCGCAGAACTGTAAAACCGGGAATGGCGGAATTCACATAACAAATTAAAATGGTATATTCCGGCTCCTGTTATTTGGAGTACGGAATATACTGTTTTTCTTATATTATAATAAGAATTTTCATGCGTCGCCCAAAACAGGCGGGCGATACTGACTGATGGTCAAATATTGACCAAAGCATAGTAAAACTACTGCCGTATTTTACGACGGCCAATTTGGAAGGAATTATCGATTATTTCTTAAAATGATCTGAATCTGCCGGATACATGTCATGCAGGCAGAGGGGACAGAGAACATGATCTTCATCATCCTCTTTAAGATTGCAGAGTTCCCTGATTCTGAGCAGATCGCTCCAGGGAACGTTTTCTTTGTATCCACATTTTTCACATATCATTAATACACTTTTGTCTGTAGCCTCTGTCATTTGATATTCCTTCCAGCGGATTATAACTGTCCGCATATTTGAGTATGATCAAAAGTGAATACGACAACATTGATGAATTGGCAGAGAATGATATCGATGACTTTGATGACTATGTGTCTGCAAAAGAAGCACAGGGTCTCTTGATGGATGCCCTGAAGCTGACAGACATCCAGAAGACTATGCTGAAAGCCTGCTATGTCCGGACAGGGGATCAGTGAATATACTGCCCGGCAGAATCGGATATTTCAAATGTATGCATAATGGCACGTACCGAAGCATACAGTTTCGGCTTCAGTTCATTTAACGGAAGCGGTGTCCCGAACAGGATCGGGGTATAGCAGGCAGAATTGATCAGTTCAATGATCATGTAAAGCATTGTGACCGGATCACTGTAGGAAACGCCGGCATCGTTTTCCGCGTGCTTCAGAATCCCGCGGAATGTATCTGTCAGTTCCTTGTTGTTTTCCAGAAGTGCCCAGCTCAGATTCTTGTGGATAAAACGGAGCAGAATCTTGTCTGCCGCAAGACGGTCGATGATATGATCGGAGGCAAGTATGACCTTGTCTTCAAAACTGCAGGGTTCTTCCGGCAGGGAATCCAGGGATTCATTCAGTATTTCCGTAGATTTGGCAATAATGATTTTATTGCGGATATCATACTTGTCTTCGAAGTAGAAATAGAATGTGCCTTTTCCGAGTCCGGCTTTCTCGGCAATCTGGGAGATTGTGGTATTCTGAAAGCCCTCCTCAGTGAAAAGGGCGAATGCGGCATCCATCAGGGATGTCCTTTTTTTCAGCTTGTTCCGGGCTGCTTTTCCGTCTGTTTTCATGTTTCTGCACTGCCTTTTTCTCTTCTGGAAAAATGATAACACAAAAACCTTCATAAAAATATTGACTAATGGTCGAAAATCACTAGAATAAAAATCGACCGCTGGTCAAAAAAGGAAGTGATACTATGTCAGGTTTCAGTAAAACCATCGTGAAAAAGAGGATAGCGATCCTGATCGCATCCCTGTTACTGCTGATACCTTCCGTAATCGGATATATCCGGACAAAAGTCAACTATGATCTGCTGACCTATCTGCCGGATGAGATCGATACCATGAAGGGGCAGGACATACTGAAAGAAGATTTCGGTACCGGAGCATTCTCGCTTCTGGTAACACAGAATATGCAGGAAAAAGAAGTCGCGGAGCTGAAAAAACAGATCGAAGAGGTTGATCACGTCAGGGACGTTATCTGGTATGACAGCTTTCTGGATATTTCCGTTCCAATGGACCTTCTGCCTGAGAAACTGTATGACGCATTCAATAACGGAGATGCATCGATGATGATGGTGCTCTTCGACGACACATCGTCTGCCGACGGCACGATGGAAGCGGTACGGCAGATCCGCAGAATTGCAGATGAGCGCTGCTTCGTCAGCGGCATGACGGCTGTCCTGGTGGATACCGAGGCACTATCGGAAGCCGAGGCACCGGTTTATGTCATGGTGGCGGTTGCCCTGTGTGCTCTGACGCTGATGCTGACAATGGACAGCTGGCTGATTCCGCTGGTTTTTCTTGCCAGCATCGGCATGGCTGTTGTCTACAACCTTGGCACGAATCTGGTTCTGGGACAGATTTCCTATGTCACCAAAGCCCTGGCGGCAGTATTGCAGCTGGGCGTGACGATGGACTATTCGATCTTCCTGTGGCACAGCTATGAGCATTATGCCGGAAAAGAGGGGATCGAAGAAGCGATGGAGCATGCAATCGAAGATACGATGTCTTCGGTCATCGGCTCCTCGGTGACGACCATAGCCGGTTTCATTGCCCTGTGCTTCATGAGCTTTACGCTGGGACTTGATCTTGGCATTGTCATGGCAAAGGGCGTGCTGATCGGTGTGGTCTGCTGTCTGACGGTTCTGCCGTCCATGATCCTGATTCTGGACAGACCGCTGCGGACAATGAAGCACAGGGCTCTGATTCCCGATCTCAGAGGATTGGGCAGATTCAGTGTAAAGCATGAGAAAGCGATGCTTGCACTGGTACTTGTACTGCTGTTCCCGGTCATTCACGGCTACCGGAACACACCTGTTTACTACAATCTCGACAGCACGCTTCCGCGTGAGCTGCCCAGCATACAGGCAAATGAAAAACTGAAGGATTCATTCGAAATGAACTCCACGCATATGCTGCTGATGAAATCGGATATTCCCGAAAAGCAGGTGCGTGAAATGAGTGAAAAAATCGGGCAGGAAGAAGGTATTAAATTCGTTCTGGGACTGCATACCGTCAAAGATCCTGCGCTCCCGGATGCTGTGATTCCTGACAGGCTGCGCAATGCACTCGTCAGCGATGATTGGCAGCTGATACTGATCGGCTCGGAATACGAAGTGGCAAGTGAAGAAGTCAACAATCAGATCAACCGTCTGACGGAAATCACGAAAGCGTATGATCCGGAAAGCATGCTGATCGGGGAAGCACCGTGTACGAAAGATCTGATCGAAATCACGGATCATGACTTCAATACCGTCAGCACGGTATCGATCGGCGTGATCTTCCTGATCATTGCCGCTGTATTCCGTTCCGTATCATTGCCGGCCCTGCTGGTCGCAGTCATTGAGTTCGGCATCATGATCAATATGGGCATCCCGGCATGGACCGGTACAAAAATCCCGTTTATTGCATCGATCGTCATCGGCACGATCCAGCTGGGATCGACAGTTGACTATGCGATTCTGATTACGACACGCTACCGCCGTGAACGCACTGACGGCACTCCGGCAAAAGAAGCTGTGGAGAAAGCAGTGGATGCCAGTGCAAGGTCGGTACTGGTCAGCGCTCTGGCGTTCTTTGCCGCAACGTTCGGCGTCGGAATGTATTCCAACATTGATATGATCAGTTCACTCTGCACGCTGATGTCGCGCGGTGCCCTGATCAGCATGGCATGCGTACTGTTTATCCTGCCGGCAGTACTGATCACATTTGACAGGATCATAACAAAGACAACTCTTGCGCAGAAGGCATAAGGAGGCAAGCAAGATGAAAAAGATAATCAGCAGAGTTCTGGCAGCCTGCATGATCGCGGGCATGCCGTCTGTAACGCACATTTACGCAGAAGAAAATACAGAGGATCACGATCAGGTCGAAAAAAGTGAAACCGTATATATCATTACGGACGCATCCGGAAATACCGATAATGTCATTGTCAGTGAATGGCTGAAGAATGCATCCGGTCAGAAGGAAATCAGGGATGTTTCCATGCTGAACGATATTGAAAATGTCAGCGGTGAAGAGACCTATACAAAAGGCAGCGGCAATACCCTGACCTGGCAGGCAGACGGAAACGATATCTATTACCAGGGCACAAGCGACCGGAAACTGCCTGTCAGCATGCATGTTTCCTATACGCTTGACGGAAAACCGGTCACTCCGGAAGAACTGAAGGGAAAGAGCGGCCATGTCACGATCCGCTTCGATTATGAAAACCTTGAAACAGCGAACGTAACGGTGAACGGAAAAGAAAGAACCGTTAAGGTGCCGTTCGGCATTATGACCGGCATTCAGATGTCCCCAGACCATTTCCGCAATGTCAGAGCCGTCAACGGCAGTGTGATTTCCGGAGGCAGCAATACTATCGCTGTCGGTATGGTATTCCCGGGCCTGAAGGATGCATTGGCACTGGATCATTCCACGGAACTGTACGAAAAGCTGAACAAAATCAAAATTCCGGAAAGCATCACCGTGGAAGCTGATGCGGAAGACTTTGAACTGGGCATGGTCATGAGCGCGGCAACAAGCGATATCAGTTCGCTTCTGAGCATGGATGACATGGACCTGTCATTCGCATCGGATCTGCAGAAGCTCTCCGACGGAGCAGATGAACTGCTTGACGGAACACTGAAACTGAAAGACGGTACATTCGCTCTCAGAGACGGATCGGTACAGCTGGCAGATGGCAGCGGTAAACTGTCCGGCGGAGCAGACGAGCTGAGCAGCGGACTTGTCCGTATCCTGTCCGGCGCAGGTACACTGAAGAACGGAACCGGAGATCTGTCTGCCGGTGCCGATGATCTGAAAAAAGGTACGGCCCAGCTGAAAGACGGCGTTGATCAGGCGGCAGCCGGAATCGGTCAGCTGAACGACGGCAGCAACGCCCTGAAGGATGGTACCGATTCCCTGAGGGATGGTGCAGATCAGCTGTCACAGGGCGCAAAGAGCGTGCAGGAAGGCGCTTCACAGCTGTCCGAAGGAACGGGTGAACTGAAAGATAAATCAGCGCTGTTGTCAGACGGCGCAGGCTCACTGAGCGACGGAGCCGGCTCCCTGAAAGCAGGTGCAGACCAGCTCAGTGAAGGCATCCGGTCTGTCGATGACGGTCTCGGCGAAGCACAGAAGGGTGTCGGAACATTCTCGGAGCAGATCTCTGCAGGCTTTGATTCCCTTAGCGGCGGAATCCAGTCGGTAAAAGAAGGCACGAATGCCGTGGCCGGCGGACTTTCCCAGCTGACAGGCGGTGCACAGTCTCTCAGTGAAAAGATCACGCAGGTACAGGACGGAGCTTCTGCCCTGCAGGATAACCTGTATGCGCAGGCCGGACAGCTTTCGGCAACTGCCATGTCCGGTACGGCATATATTGACCAGGCGGAAAGCAGCATCAATGCCGCATCTGACAGCATTTCTTCTCTTGAAGGAATCAGTGATGAAGACAGGGAAGCTATCCTTGCGGCACTGGCGGAAGCACAGGGAAGTCTGGAAGGCGCAAAGTCCGCGGAAGCCGGTGCAGCCCAGGCAGTCAGCGGTGCATTGACCGCAGATGCAGAGCAGGGCGCTGCAGTGATCGCAGCTAGCGCCGGAGCACTCAGAAGCGAAGGCAGTGATGTACTGGCACAGAACCTTGCGGCTCTGGAAGGCGCAATGACACAGGTTAATGCCGGAATCGACAGTCTGTCTGCCGGTGCAGGACAGATGAAAGAATCAGCGCAGAGCGGCATCGGACAGCTCTCGGACGGCCTGAACCAGCTCAAGAGCGGCACTGCTCAGCTGGCGGATGAAAACACCGGTATCGGTGCCCTGCAGAACGGTGCTGCCGCATTGCAGAACGGAGCTCAGCAGGTAGCTGCAGGAACAAAGCAGCTCGCAGAAGGCGCTTCAGCGCTGGATGACGGCGCAAAGCAGCTGAAAGAAGGAACCGGCACATTGAAGAACGGTGCGGATTCTCTGCTCGACGGTGCAAAGGCGGTGAATGACGGTGCATCTCAGCTGCAGCAGGGAATGAATGCACTTAACAGCAATACAGGCACACTGAAAAACGGTGTGAGTGCACTTGACAGCGGTGCTGCGGCATTGGCGGCCGGCGCATCGAAACTTGACGGCGGTGCGGCAGAACTTGAAAAGGGCATCGGTACAGCCGCAGACGGATCCGGTGAACTTGCGGAAGGCGCAAAGACACTGGAAGACGGCGCAAAGCAGCTGGCAGACGGAGCAGGGACACTGGATGAAGGCATGAGCACACTGCTGAGCGGTATGGAACAGTTCAAGCGGGAAGGAATTGACCGTCTGACATCCGTACTCGGCGATGAACTGGATGATGCTCTGGAAGCTCTGAAGAAAGTATCAGACAGCGATACCGCATATACGAATTACGGCGGCGCTGCGGAAGATGAAAAGACTTCCGTGAAGTTTATCTTCAAGATGGATCCGGAAAAATAAAGAGACGGAAAATACCGTCCCGGTCCAGTACGGCAGGAATGAAGAAATATGTGTATCATACGATCCGCATGAAGTGAATATTCCCGTCCGCAGGAAAAGAATGCAGAGGCAGCCGCACCGGATGGCTGCCTTTTTTGCCCGGGCGGGACAATCCGCAGCGAAAGACAGTTAACAGCGCCCTGAGAAAAATGGTTTTCATGGCCGATACCTGATGATCCGTCGTGATGCTTTGCCATCTGCATGTACTCTGTTCATTCTTCCGCCGTAATTCAGGAACGCCCGGTTCAGCAGAAAGAGCGGCAATAAAGCGGTGCCCGGTATTTTTCGGCATATACGGTTTCACACGTGACAGATTCCGGTACGGAATGCGCTTTTCTTTCTGTCATGTTTTCACGGATGAAATAATCATCTGAAGATGATTCAGCTGATCGTGAAACTATTATAATGAATATAAGGCACAGACCGCTTCTGTTTTCTTCCCTGGTGAAAAGCAGGATAAACCGTCTGCGCACGGCTGAAATGGTGAGCAGGATGTCTCTCTCCCGGATTGCGGCGGGCGGGAAATCTGATCATGTATGAAGCCTGCACAGAAAACCATTTACGGATCAATCATTTTATCTGAAAGCTGAGGTATGAACAGTAATGAATGCTTTAAAAGTGAACCGGCTTCGCTGCATACTGGCAATTGTATTCTGCACATTATTATCCGTTCTGGTGTTCCTGGCAGTGTCTGATCAGCTGCTGAGTACGCCGGACGCGATTGTTCAGGAGGTCGGATGGAAATCATTTCATATGTTTACCATTCTGGCGAATATGTTTATGGGCATAGCCGCCGCTATGTGCATTCCGTATGCGGTAGACGGACTTCGTTATGATAACTATCATCTGCCCCGCTGGATCGTAAATGTATTATTTATGGCAACGACAGGTGTCGCCCTGACTTTTCTGATTGCCGTCACTGTTCTGTCTCCGATGACAAGCTACTACCGGATGATGCTGTTTTCAAACAACATTCTGTTTCATACGATTAATCCGATTCTGTCCATTCTGCTGTTTATTTTTATCAATTCAGATCACAGGGTCAGTTTAAAATCATCATTCATTGCCGTCTCACCGGTGGTTTTATATGCGGTTCTGTATTTCGTACAGGTGTTTCTGCTCGGCGAGGATAACGGAGGATGGCGCGATCATTATCAGATCAAAGAGATCACGCAGTATATTCCTCTGCCTCTCGTTGTGCTTGGCATGATACTGATTGATTTTGCCGTAGCGGCGCTTCTGCGCATTGCCCATAACAGAGTTCATGAAAAACGGAAGAAAGAAACGGAGCGATATTATCAGTATTCCGAGGCTTATGCATATCCTGATATTCAATCCGCAGTCAGAGCACTTGCCCTGGCAAACCGGGAAAATGATCAGGGAGGAGAGCTGATTGTGCCGCGGAGAATCATGCGGATGATGGAGAATAAATATCAGAGTTCTCTTCCGATGGATGAACTGTGCAGATTATATATTGACGCTTATTATCAGGCGGACGGGGAAATCAATCGTGAGCGGTGAATATACATATTACGGCAGCGGCTTCTTCGGTTTCGGAGAGCCGGGGGCATTTAAAGCATATGGTGCCATGCATCTGATTCCGCTCCTTATATGCACCGGCCTGATTCTTCTTGTCTGCTTTAAAAGGGAATGGTTCAGAACGTGGAGACACGAGGAAACATTCCGTTATTTCCTGTCCTTCTCCATGTTCCTGATGGAATTCAGTTACTTTATCTGGCTGCTTTATGCGGGAGACACCAGCGGACAATATCTGATGATGTCCAAACTGCCGCTCCATTTATGCGATATCGGAATCATCTCCTGCATGTATATGGTTATCAGCAGGAATCAGACATTGTTCGGCTTTAATTTTTTCGTGACGCTGTTCGGCGCATCCCTCGCCTGTATTATCCCGCAGACGGTACTGAATGATGTAAATCCCTGCTATTTCAGGTATTACCAGTATTTCGGCGAGCATCTGATTCCGATCTTCGCCACAGTCTACATGATGATCGTTCACGACATGCGGCCGCGGTATAAAGATATCTGGTACAGCATACTGGGAATCGGGATGATGGTGATCCCGGCGCTGAAACTGAATGAAGCCTTTCCCGGATCGGATTATCTGTTTCTGAAACTGGATACGGCACTTTTCCCGGAAAACCAGTATGTACGTGCCTGTATTTATGCCCTCCTGCTTGCATTGATTTTTCATGCCATGTGGATATTATGGGTAAAGCTGCCGTCAGAAAAGAAGTTTCAGACGGGAAGAACGTTACACAATCAGAAATAAACTCAGAGTCGTGTATACTGAAAAATATAGGAAACGGAGCTGTTATGGGAAGATTGAAAGACCTGCGCAAAATCGTTGATGAAAGACTGCTTGCCGTGGAAGACTATGAAAAGCGGAATTCGGCGGCTGTTCATCTGTATGGAGTTTCACTTGCGGCGGCACTGATTGCCAGAAAGCGCGGACTGGATGACGAACTGGCGTCAATGGCTGCGATGCTGCATGATATGGCGGCTTACCTGTCCGGCAGCTATGATGATCATGCGCACCGAGGCGCGGAACTTGCCCGTGAGATTCTTGCGGAACTGAATCAGACCACGGAAGAGGAAACGGAAGTGATCTGTTCTATGATTTACCATCATGATGACAAGTATGTCATTGATTCTCCTATGGACGAGCTGCTGAAAGATGCGGACGTCATCCACCACTGTTTTCATGATCTCTCCAAACCGGTAAAGGAGAAGGAACAGAAACGTTACAATGATCTGGTAAAAGAATTCGGACTGTACGGAAAGCAGTAACAGCAGTACGGCATAAAAACAGATGAAAGCCATGCTTTGAAACAAAACAAAAGTGAGATAAAACTGAAATTCAGGATCCTTCTATCAATTCCGGTTAGACATTTCATGAAGTGCATATGAAAGCGGATGGCGCTTCGTGAATCAGGGCGTATAATCCTTTGGTATGCTATTCCGCTTTTCATGCAGGCGTCTTTCCGTTTCTCTGCATAAGCAGCACAAACAGTGATAAAATCGTATCAGTTTCAGGTGGTAACAATATGGACAGCAATTTTGAATTTGAATGGATTCTGCGCGTTCTCTGCGCAGTTGCGGCAGGCGTTCTGATCGGAATGGAACGGCACAGAAAGGCAAAGGAAGCGGGGATCCGCACCCATGCCATACTGGCACTCGGTGCATGCATCCTGACGATACTGGCAAAATACGGATTTGCCGGTTTTGCCAATCTCAGTCCCTCCAGAATTCCGGCATCCATTGTTTCCGGCATCGGCTTTCTCGGTGCGGGAATTATCTTTGTCCGCCATGATATGATTCAGGGTCTTACGACAGCGGCCGGTTTGTGGACAACGGCCGCAATTGCCATGTGCTTCGGTGCAGGCATGTATGGATTGGGAATCTGCGGAACAGTTCTGCTGTTTGCCATACAGCTGTGTTTTGCCCGCTCTTCTGCATTCAGCCCGCCGCGCAATACGATCAATCTGCGCATCTTCATTACTGCGGAAGGCAGCGGCAGGGAGATTTCCGAGTGCCTTAATTCCATCGGATACAGGCATACGGAGAATCATTTCTCCTCCGACGGGGAAGACGGATGGGTGATCACGACGGAGATCTACACATTCCGTGATATTGAACCTGCAGTCATCCTGAATGCCCTCAATCAGGTCCCCACGGTACGCAAAGCTGAAATCCTCTGAACGATAAGCAGTCCGGAAATTGAAAATCCGGGCTGCTTTTGACAGATCCCGGTGCTGCATACAGAAAATGCATGGATGATTGAAACAATAAATAAGAAAAATAAAGACATCGGATTGTATAATAATTACAAAAAGACAGAGCCTGAAGGAAACCGGAGGCAGATCGCCATACCGTTCAGGCATCAGACAATTGCGTAATCAGCCGCAGTACTCATCTCATATAAACAGTTCCATCAGATTCAGGATAAGGGGAAGCATCATGGGAAACAGAAAAAACAATACAACTCTGATCACCGTCATCGGCGGCATTGTGCTTGCCCTGATTCTGATTGTCGGGACAATATGGACCGGCAACAGCGCGAGAAGGGATACGGAATCGGCTGTCCGTTCCGTCAGCCTTCTTTATCTGGATGAGCTGGCCGGCCGCCGCGAGCAGGTTGTCGCAGCCAACATGCAGGAAAAAACCAATGTGATCGAGACGGCATTGGAACTGATGAGCGAAGATGATCTGAGAGATATGGAACATCTGCAGGCATATCAGGCCAGGATGAAGCGGCTTTTCAGACTGGAGAAATTTGCCTTCGTTGATGAAGACGGACTGATCTATACATCGCTGGGAACCCAGAATGATATTGAGCAGTACAGCTTTGACCGCATGTCTTTGTCCGGCCCGGAAATCTCAATCAAAAATCCGGAAAGCGAAGACAAGAAAGTCATTATTGCCGTTCCTGTGCAGATGCGTTTTCTGGGTAAGGAACTGAATGTCTGCTTCATGGAGATTGACATAAAAGAGATGCTTTCAGGCGTTTCCATGGATGCCCAGGAAGACGGATCGACTTTCTGCAATATATAAACGAGCGACGGCATAGCGCTGTCCAATACGGTTCTCGGAGGACTCGCGGTAGAAGACAACCTGCTGGAAGCATTGGAAAATGCGGAATTTGATCCGGGATACTCCCATGACAGATTCGTGAATGATTTCAGGGAAGGCAGAAGAGGGGAAATCAGCTTTACCTATAACGGAATCCGGGAAACACTCAGCTATGTTCCGGTCACCGGAACAAACTGGTTCCTGACCTATCTGATCAGAGAAAGCGTGATCACGGAACAGATCAGTGCCGTCACGAACGGCATTATCCGCCGCAGCATGATTCAGACCGCTCTGACGGTGGCAGTTCTGAACATGATGTTCGTTTTCATTCTCCGCCAGGCACGCCGCAATGCAAAGCTGACGCTGGAAAAGGAAACCGCCGATGCGGAGAACCGGGTGAAACAGGAAACGATGGAGCGGCAGCTGCAGCTGCAGAATGAACTTCTGGTGCAGAAAGAGCAGCAGGAAGAACAGAACAAGCTGATTACGGCGCTGGCCTCGGATTACTACAGTGTATATTACCTGGATCTCGATACGGATGAAGGCGTATGCTATCACGCCCACAGCGATGTGGACAACGGCTTTAAAGCCGGCGAACGGTTCAGATATCTGGTATCCGTCACGGATTATGCCAACGCGAACGTCAGGGAAGAATACCGGGAGGAATTCCTGAAGTTCATACAGCCGGAGAATGTCAAGGAACTGCTGAAGGAACAGCGGGTCATCGCATACCGGTATATGGTGCACCGGCATGGGCGGGATACCTGGGAAGAAGTACGCTTTGCCGGCGTCAGACATCCGGAAGACAGGGATGATCATCTTGTCCATGCGGTAGGCGCATGCTTTGTGGATGTTGACAGAGAAACCTGGAAGAGCATGGAACAGAAACAGGTTCTTGAGGAAGCACTGAAGGAAGCGGAAGCAGCCAACAAGGCAAAGACGGTTTTCCTCAGCAATATGAGCCATGAAATCCGTACGCCGATGAATGCGATTATCGGCCTGGACAACATTGCCTTAAACGATCAGAGCATTTCTCCGCAGACCAGGGAATACCTGGAAAAGATCAGCACATCGGCGCATCATCTGCTCGGGATCATCAACGATATCCTGGATATGAGCCGCATTGAATCCGGACGTCTGACCATCCGGAATGAAGAATTCTCTTTCTCCAAGTCACTGGAACAGGTGAATACGATCATCAGCGGGCAGTGCCGTGACAAGGGACTGCAGTATGAATGCCGGACAAAGGGAAGAATTGATGAATACTATATCGGCGACGATATGAAGCTGCGCCAGGTGATGATCAATATTCTCGGAAATGCGGTCAAGTTCACTCCGGAAGGCGGAAAAGTCACATTCCTGATTGAAGATATTGCCAGAATGGACAACAAGGCAACGCTCCGCTTTACCATCAGCGATACCGGCATCGGCATGAGCAAAGAGTATCTGCCGAAACTGTTTGAACCGTTCACCCAGGAAGATTCCTCGACAACCAGCAGATACGGCAGTACGGGTCTCGGCATGCCGATCACAAAGAGCATTGTTGAGCTGATGAACGGAACCATCGGGGTGGAAAGCGAAAAGGGCAAGGGAACAACCTTCACGGTAACCGTCACCCTCACGCAGGCAGATCATCAGAGTGCCGGAAGAAATGAGACCGAGCTTCGTCCGCATGAGATGAGCGTGCTGGTCATTGACGATGACAGGATTGCCTGCGAACATGCCGAGGTAGTTCTCGGACAGATCGGAATCAGCTGCGAGACAGTCACCTCCGGCAGGGAAGGCGTCGATATGGTCAGGATGCGCCATGTGCGGCGCGATGATTACAATCTGATTCTGGTCGACTGGAAGATGCCGGAAATGGACGGTCTGGAAACAACCAGGCAGATCCGGGCGATCGTCGGCGATCATACGCCGATCATCATCCTGACATCATATAACTGGGAAGAGATCGAAGAAGAAGCACGGCTTGCCGGCGTTGATACTTTTGCGGCCAAGCCGCTGTTTGCCGGAACCGTCATGGATGAATTCCGTGAAGCATTTAAAAAGAAGAATGCAAATCTTGTCAGGAAAACCGCCGATCTGAAGGGCAGGAGAATCCTGCTGGCGGAAGATGTGCAGATCAATGCCGAAATCATTATGATGGTTCTCTCCATGCGGGAGATGGAAGTAGAGCATGCCGAAAACGGCAGGGTTGCCGTGGAAATGTTCGGCAGCCATGAACCGGGATATTATGACGCCATCCTGATGGACGTGCGCATGCCGGAGATGGACGGTCTTGAGGCAACGCGGAAAATCCGCTCCATGGACAGAACGGATGCAAAATCGATTCCGATCATTGCCCTGACGGCGAATGCGTTTGACGAGGATGTCCAGCGCAGCATGCAGGCCGGCCTGGATGCGCATCTCAGCAAGCCGGTGGAACCGGAAGTGCTGTTTGAAACACTCGAACATCTGATCAGATAAATGAAAAAGGAACTGAGGCTGCAAATGAGGATCTTACGCAAAGTAAGTGAAACCAGGTCTTGAGTTGAGGAGGTACTCGGCAGAGTGCCTCCTTTTCCTATGGTCTTGGGCAAGGGCTAATATA
>SVBN01000060.1 GCA_015058875.1 Erysipelotrichaceae bacterium
CCGTACTTTTACATTGTTTTTTGATTCTATTTCTTCAAAATGAGATCCGAATCATCTTCATTTTTGTGGAAAACTTTTTTCTACCGTGTGAACAGTAACTATGACCGGCCGGTCTTTCCTTAAGATGATCCTGCAGGATCTGAATCACAGATCCACGCACATATATTCAGAATATAGGAATGATCTGATTACTGTTCGTCAAGAACTTCCTGCATTCTCTGCATGCAGTTGTTGATGACGTCATCCACTGTGGCGGAGCCGTTGACTACCAGCGGATCCATCTCTTCGTTGAAGATCAGGTTCAGCTGCTGGAACGGTACGGATGTTTCATCGGATGCCATCTTCGGATCGATTGTGAGTGCGGATTCGTTGAAGACTGCCATTTCCTCCGGGAAGTTCTTATAGTTCAGTCCGCCGGACAGCAGGCTCTCTCTGACCGGAATGAAGTTTCCGGTTTCGCAGAACTTCTTCATGTTTTCCTGGCTTGTGATGTACTGGGCAACAATTGCCGCAGCCTTCGGATACTTTGTCTTCTTATAGCACCAGATGCCGTTTCCGCCCATATCCGTTCCGGTCTTGCCGTTTCTCTGAGGCATATATGTAACGCCCCAGTTATCCGGCATGTTCTCCTGCATATAGGAGCAGTGCCAGCTTCCGGCAAAGTCAAACGCGATCTGTTCCGCAACAAACAGCGAGTTGGCTGTGGAAGAAGCTGTGAAACCTGTGTTCGCAACGAGATCCTGAGCTCTCAGATCGGCATAGTACTGGATTGCCTCTCTTGCGGCTGCACTGTCGATTGTAACGGTCTGCTGGTCTTCACTCAGAAGTGCACCGCCGTTCATATACATAAACGGCAGGTAACGGTAACCGGAACCGTTCTCCCAGATTCCTGCGAAGCCGTACGGCAGACTGTACTTTTCTTTCAGCGTCTTTGCAATATCAGCTACTTCTTCCCATGTGTATGCATCATCCATGCCTGTCGGAATGCGGATGCCTGCTTCTTCAAACATTCTCTTGTTATAGAACATGACAACGACGTCTGTATGATGAGGCAGAGCTACAACTTTTCCGTTGTAGGAGCATCCGGACAGGAAGCCGTCCGCGAAGTCATCCAGATCCGCCTGATCCATGTAAGGCGTCAGATCCAGCATGACATCGGCCGCCTTGAACTTGCCGAGTCTCTGATATGTGTAGCGGATGACATCCGGCCAGTCATCGCCGGCAATTCTGGTATCGAGCATGTCACGGAAGTCGCCGGACGGATATGTCTGGGGAACGATCTTGATTTCGGGATGATCTTTCTGCAGGTTGGCAATGACTTCGTCCCAGGCTGCCTTATCGGAAGTGGATCCTTCCCAGTAGGCGATTTCGATTTCTGCGCCTTCTTCTGCCACAAGTTCTCCTGCATCAACAGGAGCTGCCGGTTCGGACTGGCCGGAAGAAGAACCTCCTCCGCCGCTGCATGCTGCGAGGCTGAACGCCATGAATGCTGCCATGGCTGCCTTCAGGCCGCTCTTAATCATTTTTTCCATTTTTTCCCTCCTTGAAAATCAATGATTATGATGTGAATATGTTTATCCCTTGATGCCGGATGCCGCCATGCCTTCCACGAAGTCGCGCTGGAAGATCAGGAAGATAATCAGGACAGGGATAATCGATATGAGGGATGCACTCATGATGTCATTCCAGTTGACATACTGCGCGCCGTTCAGATTGGACAGACCGAGCTGGACGGTGAAGTATTTGTCAGAGGAAAGCATGATCAGAGGCCACTGCAGGTCGTTCCATCTCCACATGACAGTGAAGATCACCAGTACCGAGATCAGCGGTCTGACATTCGGAACAACGATTCTGGAGAAGATCTGGAACTCCGTAGCGCCGTCGATTCTGGCTGCTTCCAGCAGTTCATTCGGAATATCATTCATGAACTGGCGGGACATGAACAGACCGAAGGCTTCCGCGCACGGCGGGATAATAACTCCCAGAAGCGTATTGCGGATACCGATCCTTGAAGCAATGATGAATACGGGGATCATGATGACCTGCATCGGGATCATCAGGGTGCTGAGCACGATCAGGAACATGAATTCCTTCCCTTTGAAGTTATATTTTGAGAATGCGAATCCTGCCAGCAGGTTGATGCAGACAGTGATCACGGTACTGAAGAATGTTACAATCACCGAATTCTTGAAATAGGTGAAGAAATTCGCCCTTTCCAGTGCCAGCCCGAAGTTCTCCCAATGGAATTCACCGGGCCAGAGTTTCGGCGGGAATGCAAAGATTTCACCGATCGGTTTGACGGCTGTCACCAGCATCCAGTAGAACGGGAACAGCGCGACAAGAGCGATCAGGAATATAAACAGGAATCCAAGAACTCTGATTACCTTATTCTGTGTAGTTGTTACGCCCATATCAGTCCTCCCTCTGCGCTCTGAACCTGATCACGGTGAATACCATCATCATGACAAACAGCACGACGCCGGCAGCGGATGCACGGCCGTAATAGTTCTTGTTGAACGCCTGTTCATAGACATACATAACGATTGTCTTGGTGGCGTTCAGCGGACCGCCCTTTGTCATGGTGTAAATCAGATCGAAGTTTCTGAACGCATGGATCAGCGCCGTTACCATAACGAATACATGCGTATTCTTCAGAAGCGGCATTGTTACGTAGCGGAATTTCTGCCAGGAAGTTGCGCCGTCAATCGTCGCGGCTTCCATAACCTCATGCGAGATGCTCTGCAGACCGGCAAGATAGATAACCATGTTGTATCCGGTACGCTGCCATATGGTTGTCAGGACAACCATCAGCATTGCAAATCTCGTATCTGTCGCCCACTTGATCGACTCCTGACCGAAAATATTCAGTATATAGTTGATCAGACCGAGCTGGTCATGGAAGATCCATGTAAACACGGTACCGACGACAACCGTGGATACGACTGCCGGCATGTAGATCGCCGAACGGATGAATCCGCGGAACGGTATTTTGGCGTTGAGAAGAACGGCGAAGAAGATCGCCAGCGCCATCAGTACCGGTACGGTCGCAAGCGCATAGAGGAATGTATTTCCGAAAGCCTGGATAAACACCTTATCCTTGAAGATATAGGCATAGTTGTCCAGACCGATAAACTGCGGATCGCCCAGGCCGTTCCACTTGACAAGGCTGTAGTAGAACGACATGAACAGCGGAATGATCATAAAGCATAAGAACAGAATCATGTTCGGCGCAACATACAGATACGGAACGATTTTCCTGTTCTGCCAGAATGGTACTTTCTTATCTTCCATTGGCTGCTCCTTTCCTAAAACCATTGATCCTTCGTCTTCCGTATGCTTGGAAGCGGCGGATTATTTCCTTTCCAGAACATAGAGCTGGGAAGTAAAGTCGCCGATATCCGTTCCGGAATTCTTGAATTTCACGGCCGGATTGCGGACTCTGGAACCCGTATATTCCAGATCCGGCAGGAATCCCATATTCATCAGCTCATCGCCGTAATACTCTTCCCCTGCTCTGGAACATACATATACGGCTTCCGGATCCAGTCCCTTCAGACGGACCTTGTTTGCCTTCGGATTCGGTGTGGCAAGCACTTTGTAGTATGCGAAAACCGCTGTTTTCCGGTCTTCGGAAACAGCCATCCATGAAGTATTGCCATTATGTTCGAACGGGCTGATCAGACGGTAGAATGTTCCGTACTGGAATACATGCCTGTATTTTTTGAAGAAAGCAACCTGTTCTTTAATCTCGGCTTTTTCTTCCTCGCTCAGCTTATCCGGATCAAGCTCATAGCCGAACGCCCCGAAAAACGCGGTATTCGCGCGTGTACTCAACGACGTGATACGGTTCAGCTGGTGATTCGGCACTGCCGAAACATGGGCGCCGATGCTGGATACCGGATACGCCATCGAACTTCCGTACTGTATTTTCAGACGCTCAACGGCATCCGTATCATCGCTTGCCCAGGCCTGCGGAGCGTAGTAAAGCATACCCGCATCAAAGCGGGCGCCGCCGCTGGCGCAGGATTCAAACAGGATATCCGGGAATGCCGTGATCAGCTTCTCGTACAGGCGGTAGACGCCGAGCATGTATCTGTGGAAGAATTCCCCCTGCCTTCCGCTGCCGAGCTTTGCGCCATAAGCTTCCGTGATATCACGGTTCATATCCCACTTCACATAGCTGATATCGGAATTGCGCAGCACTTTCTCCATCATTTCATAGATGCAGTCAACGACTTCATCCCTGGAGAAATCCAGACAGTACTGGTTTCTGCCGTGCGACATGCTGCGGCCGGGCGTCGCGATAGCCCAGTCGGGATGTGCCCGGAACAGCTCACTGTCGCGGTTTACCATTTCCGGTTCAAACCAGAGGCCGAATTTCAGGCCTATGGAAGTAATCTTCCGGGAAAGACCTTCCACGCCGTCGACGAGCTTGTTCTTATCGCTGTACCAGTCGCCCAGAGAGCTTGACGCATCGTCCCTGCGGCCGAACCATCCGTCATCCAGGACAAACAGCTCCACGCCGAATTCCTTTGCCTTTTCCGCGATGCTCAGAATCTTTTCATCGTTGAAATTGAAATAGGTCCCTTCCCAGTTGTTGATCAGAACCGGGCGGTCTTTGCCCCTCCACGGTCCGCGGACAAGACGTTCATTGAACAGACTATGGAAAATCTGACTCATTCCGTTCAGACCGCTGTCGCTGAAGACAAGCACGGCCTCCGGCGTCTGGAAGGAATCTCCGGGATTCAGCGTCCAGGCAAACTCCAGCGGATTGATGCCGAGCAGAACTCTTGCGTGCTCAAATCTGCTGACTTCCACCTGGGCCAGGAAATTGCCGCTGTAAACCAGCGCGAAGCCGTAGGCATCTCCCTGGAATTCCGTCGTTTCCGGACGTTTCAGCGCGATGAACGGGTTATGTTCCGCCGAGCTGTGTCCGCGCATGCTGTCAACGGACTGAATTCCGCTGACAAGCTTTCTGGTATGGACATGACGTTCCCTTGACCATGCGCCGTCCAGCTGCAGCATCTCAAAATCGCTGTCGAAGAGATCCACGGCCATGGACTGGGCGTTTGTCAGCTTCAGCTGCTGATTTCCATGATTGACAAAGCGTACGCTGCGCATAACGGCATCGTACCTGTCAAAAACGGTATATGAAAGGATCAGAGATGCCTGCATCAGACTGTCTTCCAGGGTGATCTCAAGCGTCGTGCACTCATCATCCTTTTCGGCATAGACTGCAGGAAGACCTTCCAGTTTTTTCTTTCCGCTGAATATATGATGTGACTGATAAATGAAATTGCTGATGGATGATCCGTTTTCCTGTTCAATGCGAAATGCCGGATAACGGTAATCCGTTGTTCCGTATCCCGGATATTCCTGTCTGGCTATATCCAGAGACATGGTCAGATCATCATCGTAGAGATATGATGTATGGCTGCATGTTTTGAGCTGCATGAAATGGGCAAAAGAGTCTCTTTCCCGGATTTTCTTTCCGAAATAGAGATGTCCGATCTGCCCGTTTTTCATGACATTGATGAAGTAACTGATTCTGTCATTTGACAGGTGGAATTCCCGGCTTTCCGGGTAAAAGGAAATCGTTTGCATACGTACCCCCGTTATGCGATGCCTGCGGTACTTCAGAATGACACATCATATCCGATGCATCCCTTCTGTATGGAGGTTTGTAAAATATGCAGTTCTGTGATACATTCCGCCTGACTTTGACGCCGGCCCTGCTTTATGATTTCATCAGAGCTTATCGTCAGAATCCGAAATATCAGATGTCATTGTATTCTGTTGATTATGTGCTTTTTTTTGATCTGCCGGTGTATGCGCCGTCTGAATTCACTCCGCATGATTATGCTGAATCAGCCCGGCACCCTCACGGAGATCAGGCTCAGTTCTTCTTCCCCCTTCCATGCAAGCGCAATTTTCCAGATAGTGATCAGATGATAATGAAGATGTATGAACAGTAAGGAAATCCTTTCCTCTGCTGCTGCGGATCGTATGATCTCCGGTTTTTTCAGCGATTATGATGGATTCTTACTGCTTCTGTTAAATTCACTTTACTATTACATATATCCTTTTGTAAACATATATGCCTGCTTTGCAGGCATGCCGTAACTTGACTGCAAGCCGCTGTATGTAATCAGAAAAACATGATACATCGCATGTCGCGGTACTGCAGGAATCAGTCCAGATCACGTGTAAAATACAGAACTGCAGTATACAGGATTGTATGAATGACAGGCGTCATGAAAACAATCAGCAGCACCGCGCCGATCATCAGGATGAACAGCGCCGGCGTCATGACATTCATATAATTCTGTACAGCCGAGACATACATGGCGATATAAGACATCCCGGCATAAAAAGCTGTAAAGGCAAGGAAGCATACAAACAGCATCATGAAATACACAATTGCTTTCCGGTATGTTTTCATCGGGGCAGTCTTTGCCATGATTCTGTCCGATACCGGTGTCGTGATATACGATACCGCGAAAATAATGAATGCAAGAACGATACCCGATACGGCAAAGCTCTGATTCCCTTCCATCAGGGAACCGGCTGACCAGTATATGAAAAACACGATTCCAAGCATCAGATCCGTCATTAAATGCATTGTTTTTTCTTTCATTGATTCTTATCCTGCCGCTGATATCATCATACTGTTATATGCACTCAGTATAACAGTAATATGCCCGGAACCCGGCATAAACTTCCTATTTAACCGAAATGCCTATAATCGGCATGCAAAAAAACTGCCGGCAATGATAAACTGAAACCGGGAGAAAAAGGCCATGGCAGAAAAAAAGCACACCGCATTTGCACTGCTGCAGATCCTGCAGGAAGAAAGCGATGAGAATCATATACTGACAGTAAACGAACTGATTGAAAAGATCAATGTGAAATGCAATGTTTCCATAGAAAGAAGAACACTGTATTCCAACATAGAGATCCTGCGTCAGGCAGGCTATGAAATCAGCGATTATAATGACAACCGGAAAGGATATTATCTGATTACCCGGCAGTTTGAAAAAGGAGAAGTACTCCTCTTATGCAATGCCATCCATGCCTCACACTTTATCTCAAAGAAACAGAGTGAAGAACTCATCGGAAAGCTCCTTGGCACCCTTTCCGAAACACAGCGTCATGAATTCCGTGATTCCGTCTATCTGCCCAACCGTCTGAAGTCAGACAATTCATCCCTATTCTACAATATCGAAATCATTTCCGAAGCGATCCGGGATCAGAAACAGCTGTCCTTCTCCTATCTGCATTACAACGGGAAAAAGAAGCTGACGGTAAAGCGGGAGGAGCCGTATATCGTGGAACCGAGATACATCGTCTATCAGGATTCGAGACCCTATCTCATCTCCACCAATCCCAAATACGCCGACTATACGCATTACAGAATAGACAAGATCAGGGATCCCCTCATCCTGCCCGAACCCGTCAGGCCGTTGAGAAAACGGGAAGAAAACGAAGCATACCGGTATGCGGAAAACAAGCTGTTCATGTTTGCCGGAGAAACCATACCGGTGCAGTACCGTTGCGAAGAGCGCATCATGGACCAGATGATCGATATCTTCGGGACCCAGCTCAGAGCCCTTCCCGAGAATCCCGGATACTTCACGGCAATGGTCAATACCACGGAAGCCGGCGCACTCTTCCTTGCCCAGCAGTTCCTGGACGCCATCGAAATACAGGAACCTGCATATCTGAAGGAAGAGATGAAGAAACGGCTGAGAAACAATCTTGCACGACTTTAAAAGCAGACACGCGTCTGCTTTTTTCAATCTTGCTATTCAATGATATATGTTTCCTGTCCGGTTCGGTATTCTTCCCAGCCGGGTTTGCCTTCATACGCAAACCTGCCCCAGATCCGGCGCATATGCTTTCCTGTTTTTCCCGAAGATTCATCCGGGCTGTATCCCATCATATTCATATCAAAGAGAACCGGAAGCTCGCTTGCATGGAAACACCCCGTCTTTGAACCGGGCAGTACGTGCCGGTATTCATAGCGCCACGCCTGTCCCCGGTATTCCTGCAGGATTTCCTTCATCGGCCGGGCATAAATATGATCCGTCAGGGCATCGCATGCCCGTTTTTTACAGCTTCCTTTCCCCCTCGGCACGCTCAGACCGATATGCTTTGTGATTGCCGGAAGCAGGAATGAAGGTATGGCGGACAGGAAAAGATTCGCTTCCTCACTGACGCTGCCGATCAGCAGTTTCACTTCTGAAGCTGTGACTGCCTGCTTCACATCTTCCTTCAGAGTTATGCCGTCAATGACCGGAGAAAACGCACAGCGGATATCTCCTTTTCTCAGCAGCCATGAGGAATATCTTTCATTTGCCCTGCAGATCTCAGCTTCATTGAGCCGGAAGATCTCCTCCGGAGATCCGATCCCTGCATATTTCATCCAGACATGTGTATTTTTCCGGGCTTGTCCCGCCGTAAAGAAATGTTCAATGCACGCAGACTGGACAATTGCCTTCTGAAAAAGACCTTCTGCTTCATGCATTGTCATCAGTGCGAGAATGCAGGCACCGCCAGCCGACTGGCCGAACACGGTGATATTGTCCGGGTCTCCTCCGAAGGAAGAAATATTCCGCTTCACAAAGCCCAGTGCCGCGATCTGATCATACAGACCGTTATTGGCATCAAAGTTCCGGTTCAGATCATGAAAATGAAGGAATCCGTATGCATTCAGCCGGTAATTGAAGCTCACGGCAATGCAGGCGGTTTCTTCCGCAAACCGTGAAAGATCATACTGCACTTCTTCCGATCCTTCTGTCAGTGCACCGGTTCCTCCCTGGGCGTAGGATCCGCCGTAGATCCATACCATGACAGGAAGCTTTCCCTCCGCATGCTGAGGGACAAAGATATTCATGTACAGACAGTCCGTACTGTTGTTTCCGGTATAAAAGCCGCCCCGTGCCTGAATGGGATTGGCCCTGCCGTGATCCGCCTGCAGAACCGTGTTCCATAGTTCCGGCGGCACGGGATGGCGGAATGAGAATTCCCCGACGGGAGCATGGGCAAACGGGATGCCGAGATAAACATCGCAGCCGTTCCGTCTGATTCCTTCCACCGCTCCGTATTCTGTCTGTATGATCATTTCCGTATCCTTCCTACAGTTCCCTCACAAAGTCTTCGATCGATCTGCGCTTATAATGCCATGCATTAGCCTTTGCATGTTCATTGGGATAACCGAGTCCAAGCATCATGACCGGAATGATATATTCCGGAAGCTGATAGGTCTCCGCGACCGTCTGCGAGTCAAAGCCTCTGATCCAGATGGTATGCACACCGAGCTCCTCGGCTTCATACATCATGGTCGTTGCCGCAATGGAGGCGTCCTGTTCCCCGGAATTGTAATTCCGGTAATAACGGTCGCCCGGATTGGTCCACACTTCCCGCATGTCATAGCAGACAAGGATCATCAGCGGCACATTGTAATGGAAATGCGTCACTGTCTTCAGCTTCGCCAATCCTGCTTCGGAGCGGATCAGATAAAACTTCTGAGGCTGGTAATTGCAGGCAGTCGGTACAATTCTTCCCGCTTCCAGGATTCTGTCCAGCTTCTCCTGTTCAACCGGGCGGCTGTCAAAATAGCGCTCGGAATATCTGTTCTGTGCAAGTTCAAGAAAATCCATATCAATCATTTCCTTTCCGTTCAATGCTATTGTACGGATCATTTCCGCTTCTGTATCTGCACAGAAACATGATTCTGTGCAGTTTTCCAAAAGAAATACTCCCTGATCCGGGAGTATTTCCTGTAACCGATAAGAAGTAAGCAGATCAGATGCCGTAGACAAAGGCACGGTCATACGCCGAATGGAGCGCATCGTAGATCTGTCCCGGTTTTGCACTGTCACCGGCAAGAATGAGCCTCGTGCCGAATTCCTTCTTCAACGCTTCAAATTCCGGACGTGAGGATCTGACGCCCATTGCCAGAACAACGGTATCCGCGGGTATCTCTGTTTCCTCATTGGTCTTTGTATTGCGGACGGTAACTGTCTTTTCATTGACCGCTGTCAGGGCGTAGCCTTTGCATATCGTGCCGCCTGCCTTTGCGATTGTTTCCGCCAGATGCATCACGACGCTCGGATACAGATTGCCGCCGACCTTGTCCAGCATTTCCACGACGGTGACCTTATAATCCGCACCGAGTGTTTCCGCCGTTTCAAGACCCGTCACGCCGCCGCCGATCACGGCGACATTCTGCCCTGTGACTTCCGCTCTTCCGGCAAGCACATCTTCAGCGGTCACTGCCCGCTCAATGCCGGGCAGCGCCGGAACAACCGGACTGCCGCCGGCGGTCAGGAAGACTGCTTCCGCACCGGTTTCCTTCACTGCTTCCGGAGTGCCGGGCGTATTGAGGCGCACTTCCACGCCTGCAAGTTCCAGCTCAAGCTTCTGTGTTTCGACAAATTCGGAAAGCATGGTCTTATTGGGAGGCAGCGCCGCCAGATTCACGGTCCCGCCCAGCTTATCCGATGCTTCAAACAGAACAGTTCTGAATCCCCTCTTTGCAAGAACAAGCGCCGCCTGCATGCCCGCAGGTCCGCCGCCGATCACGGCCACAGTTCTGCCTGCGCCGTTTCTGACGAGTTTGTCACGGCCGTATTCGAACTCCCTGCCGAGCACCGGGTTCAGCGTGCAGCCGAGCGGCAGTCCGTCATTGAGGATCCTGAAGCATTCCATGCATCCGAGGCACTTTCTGATTTCATTGTCTCTTCCTTCATACGCCTTCAGTCCCCATTCGGGATCTGCCAGGAAGCCTCTGGCAATGCCGACGAAGTCGCTGTTTCCTTCTTCCAGCATCTGCTCCGCAAATGCCGGGTGCTTGATGTTGTCGACCGCAATGACCGGAATATTCACCGCCTTGCGGATGTTGGCGCCGAGATGCTTCTTCCATCCTTCCGCAAAGTAGGATGGTTCAATAATCGTGGAACCGGAATCATACATGCCGCAGCTGATGTTCAGGCAGTTGATGCCGAGCTTTTCGAGATATACGGCGATCTTAACACTTTCTTCCTCATCAATGCCGCCCGGCAGATAGTCATTGCCGTTCATGCGCACGGAGATCGGGAACTTTGGACCGCAGTATGCACGGATGCCCATAATAATCTCGGTGATAAAACGCATTCTGCCTTCAAAGGATCCGCCGTATTTATCTTCACGCTTATTGGTATACGGTGACAGGAACTGGCTGACCAGATAGCCGTGCGCCGCATGGATTTCCACGCCGTCCACGCCGGCCTTCTGCGCAATGACCGCTCCGGTCACAAACTTCTTTACCATGGCTTCGACTTCTTCCGTGGTTAAGGGGCGCGGCTGTTCGCCGATCACGCGGCATGTGACATCGGATGCGGATACCGGCTGTTTTCCGCCGATCAGACGGCTGGGCGTCTGGTTTCCCGGATGATGAAGCTGGACAAACAGCTTCGTGTCATAGGCATGCACCGCTTCGACCAGCCTGTGCAGCTGCGGTACGACATGCGTATTGGTCACGCTCAGCTGGTTCGGTGTTCCCACGCCCGTTTCATCATCTACTCTGGTAATTTCCGTAATGATCAGTCCGGCGCCGCCTCTGGCACGCTCCGCATAGTAGCGGATCATTCTGGCACCGGCCTCACCTGTGGACTCGGCAAAAGAACATCCCATTGCCGGCATGACGATGCGGTTCTTCAGCTCCAGCGTGCCGATCCTTCCCGCTTCAAACAGTTTTGTGTACGTCATAAACTCTCCTTCCTTCAGTACATCAATGATATGTTTTGAAATCTCTTCTGAAATAATAGTACCCCCGTTTCCGGGCATGCGTCATTTCATATGCACAGAAAAAGCATGCCGGGGCATGCCTTCAGCAAACGATTCTGATTTTTCCGGACATTCACTCAAAGCAATAATCTGCCGAACAGCCATACTGCCGGGATGATCATCAGGAATACTGCCGCTGCGGCTGCCTGTCCGTATCTGCCGGAGGATAGATATCGATGGAACGGTAATTGAAATACAGCCATACCATCAGCGCAATAAAAATAATCAGCGCTGTCATATACAGCAGGGATTCTCCCCGGTATCCGAAGGCAGAATATACCGCATCCAACATAGCCGAAACAGCCAGCAGAAAAAGCACCTGAATTGAATTGCTCTGCATGATCCCTTAAAATCATATCGAAGCTGGATGCATGAACAGAGTGCTGCCGAATCACATGGCGGCACTCTGTTTTCTTTCAGGGAGGTATGTTATGAGCGAGCAGAAAAAACTGATCCGTGATCTGACAGCGGGCAGCACGCCGAAGACGCTGTACACGCTGGCTGTTCCGGTCATGGTCTCGAATCTGCTGCAGACGGTATACAACATGGCGGATATGATGATCGTCGGCAGATTTGAAGGCAGCGCCGGTCTTTCGGCGGTATCCATCGGCGGGGATGTGATGCATCTGTACACCTTCATCGGGATGGGCTTTGCGACCGCGAGTCAGATTATTGTTTCCCAGTATGTCGGCGCCGGCAAAAAAGAAGAGCTGAATACCGTGATCGGTACGATGTTCACCTTCCTGATCATGGCCGGTCTTTCGCTCATGACACTTTCCCTGCTCACCGTACGTCCGTTCCTGCATCTGCTGCATGCGCCGGCGGAGTCCTTTGCGGGAGCCAATGCATATGTCTTCTGCTGCTCATTCGGACTCGTATTTATCTTCGGATACAATGCCGTCAGCGCGATCCTCAGGGGCATGGGCGATTCCCGGCATCCGATGATGTTCATTTCCTTTGCGGCACTCATGAACATCCTGCTGGACCTGCTGTTTGTCGGCGTACTGCATGTCGGACCGGCCGGCGCGGCAATCGCAACCGTCCTGTCCCAGTCCTGTTCCCTCTGCCTGGCGCTCGGCTATCTGTACCGGAACCGTGTGCAGTTCTGCTTTGATTTTGCAAAAAGCAGCTTCCGCATTGATGCGGAAACACTGAAAAAGATTCTGAAGCTCGGTCTGCCGATTGCCCTGCAGACCAGTGCCGGCAGTATCTCCGCTCTCTTTGTTTCTTCGCATATCAACACGTACGGTGTGGCGGCTTCCGCCATTACCGGAGCCGGAAACAAGCTTTCGAGCATTGCCCTGATCGTGGCCAACGCCCTGAATACATCCGGTGCCGCAATCATCGGCCAGAGCTTCGGAGCGGGAAAGACGGAACGGGTGAAAAAAGTGTTCTTTACGGTATTTATCAGTGATCTCATCTTTGTATCATTGCTGAGCCTGTGGATAATTTCGATGCCGGAACAGGTCTTCGGCCTGTTTGCCTCGGACCGTTCCGTGCTGGATATGGCGCATCTTTATGCACCGGTTGCCGCAATCACCTTCATGGGCTTTTCGGTCCGATCCCCCTCCCTGGCGCTGATCAACGGTCTCGGTCAGTCGAAGATCAACTTTATCATGGGCGTGACGGAAGGATTCATCCTGAGAATCGGTCTGACATATCTGACCGGCGTCGTGCTCGGATACGGACTACCCGGTTTCTGGTACGGATCGGCAATCGCTTCCTACGGGTACGGTCTGGTCGTATTCCCCTATTTCCTGTCCGGAAAATGGCAGCACTTAAAACGGCTTTCCGACTGAAAAAAACACCGTTTTCATGCGATTCATAATGCCTTTTTGAGCATCATCCTATAAAATAAAGATTGATCCGCAAAACTTAAGTCCGCTTATCTTTCGGAGAACCGATTCTATGTCTGAAAACATCACTGAGGAAACCATCCGGCTGAACCGCCGCCGGACGGAAAAAATGTATATTACCCGATGGATCATCAGTCTGGTATTTATCCTGACCGGTGCTTTTCTGATCGGAATCCTGCTGAGCAATATTCATACGCAGAAATCCGTCATCCGCCAGAAAGAAAACAGCGTGCACGCCCTGGAAGAAGCTTCCCAGCGCATCAGTACTAACGCCCGGGCCGCATATGAGCTGGAACATATCTATCATGAAGGAAACCGGAATGTGCTGCGCGATGTGCAGATCGTGCTTTCCGGCGGACTGCTGGACTCCATGAAGACGGTGCCTCAGGAAATCCAGGTTCAGATTATGTCGGAGCTGAATCAGAAAGCGGGCACGGAAACAGTACTACTGATGGATGCGGACGGAACGGTTGTGTACGGACCGGATGAATCCCTGCTCGGGACAAATCCTTCCGTCAGCGGCTACATGACCCAGGAAAACGTCAGCCGGCTGCTGGAGTTTGCCTCCGACCGGAACCAGGCCGCGGTCCCGGTGACCGTGAAGAACCGGTTCGGAACATTCTGGTTTTATTCCTGTGCCTATAATTATGAAGATGAAAAATATGCGCTGATCATCAGCACGGAAACCTCGGGTCTGGACAGACAGATCTCTTCCCTGCGCAGCACATCCGCTGTGCTCTCGCGCTCGGCAGTGATCAATAACGGCTTTCTGTTCTCCGTCAATCCGCAGGATCATCTCTTCCTGTATTACAAAAACGGCAGCGATCTTCTGACCGGCCAGAATGCCCTGGCCTGCGGGCTCAGTGAAGAAGCACTGGCTGACGGCTACAGCGGCATACAGAGAATTTCCGGTGAAGAATACTATATCGTCTCAAGAGTCATTGACCGCAATACCGTCATCCTGGCGGCAGCCCGGACGGCAGACGTACTGGAAGGAAACCGCTACATCATCCTCTGGTCCGTCACCGGCTTCATTGCCGTCATGATCCTCTGCTTCTCCTACACGATCATTGTCCGCAATGATCTGCGCAGATATAAAACCGAGACGAAGCGCACCATACTGTTTGCCTCGGGAAAAGATCCGCTTTACTTTGACAGAACCGTATTCCGCAGAGTGGCTCCGCTGATGCTGGCGGGCGTGCTTGCCATGTACGGCATCTCATTCTATATCCAGACCATGCTGGAAGTCACCGAAGGCATCGGGCGTTCGGAAACGGCGCTGCAGGAAGTGACCGGCAGATATGAAGAAAGCATGGAAAGCCGTGAGATCATTCAGAACTATTACAATGAGCACTTTCTCTCCGCAGCCCGGCTGATGTCATTCATTACCGAGGAATCATCTGACTTCCTGAATGAAGAATCCGAGTTCTATCACAGCGTCTATGATGATGAAGGAAACAGAATTTTCCTCACGGACGATGAAGGCAACCGGCTGAAATCCATACCGGAATCCACATATCTGAAGGAACTGTGCGGTTCCAACCAGACCGGCGAAGTATATGTCTATGATCAGAACGGCCATACCATCGCGACCAGCACGGAGAACTGGTTCTTTACCATCAGCCACAATCCCGAAGACCAGTCCTATGAATTCCTGGATGTGCTGGACGGCAGGAAAGACAGTCTGATCCAGAGCCACAAGATGAACGATATCGGTTTTGAAGCGCAGTATATCGGCGTCACATCGCATTACTACACCACTGTGAATGAGGACGGTGAAACCGTATATACCACCCGCAGCGCCTGGGAAAAATCCGGTTCGGAGCAGGGCTTCATCAATGACAATGAAACCGCCGAGGGCATCACCCGTCATCAGGCCATGCTGCAGATTGAACTCAACGCCGGTCTGTCGGATCAGATGCTCGCTTCCACGGATGCGGATACGGTGCTTTCCACCGGCATGCTGGACAGCGGCGGCATCATGATGTTTGATACTTCACCGGAACATACATGCGTTTATTCCCCCAATCCTGCCAGCATCTCCAAAACAGCGGAAGCGCTCGGCATTCCTGCCGGTGCATTCAGCGGCGAGGATTACTACGGATTCGGAAAGATCGGCGGAAACAGCTATTTTCAGTATTTCCGCTATCTGGATTTTCAGAACGGATACTTCATTTCCACAGCCCTGCCCAAATCATCCATGTATGTATCCCGGACGCCGATCGCACTGATCACCTCCGCGGTATGTCTTGTGCTGAACTTCCTGCTTCTGCTCATGTTCTCCCTTTCCTCGGCGAAAGAAGAGAAGATGCTGAAGGAAATCCTTACGGAAGAAAAGGCGGAACTGGACGCTTCCGTATTCGGCATCACCCTGCCTTCCGGCAGAGCTTCCACCACTGTCAAGGCAGCCGCCAGATGGAGCGATGAGCGGATCTCCTGGAGTCAGAAGAATCCTCAGCAGAAGCTCGGCGTCATGATCGGATTCATGGTGGGACTTCTGATGCTGTATATCCTGCTGTCCTCGCTCGGCATCAGCTCCGCGATCAGCCGGAACTCCATTGTCCGCTATGTTCTGAGCGGCTCCTGGAACCGCGGACTGAATGTATTCTCATTCAGCGCCTGCATCATTGTCGTGGCTGCTGTTATTACGGCCATGACCCTGCTCAGGATCCCGGTATCCCTGATCACCGCCCTCTTCGGTGCAAGAGGCGCGACCCTCAGCCATCTGCTGCTGTCGATTCTCAAATACGGCGGCACGCTCGGCGCCCTGTTCTACTGCCTGTATCTGACGGGCATGGATGCGCGCAGCCTGCTGGCCAGCGCCGGTATCCTGTCGCTTGTCATAGGTCTCGGCGCACAGAGCCTGATCCAGGACATCATCGCCGGCATCTTCATTGTCTTTGAAGGAGAATTCCGTGTCGGCGACATTGTCACCATCAGCGATTACCGCGGCACAGTCATGGATATCGGTCTGCGTACGACCAAGATCCAGGCGATGGACGGCAATATCAAGATTTTCAATAATTCCAGCATCTCAGGCGTTCTGAACATGACCAGGGAAACATCCTTCGCCGTCAGCTCGATCGATATCGAATACGGTCAGGACATCGATTATGTCGAGGCTGTGCTGTACCGTGAGCTGCCGACCCTGAAGGATGTCAATCCGAAGATTCTGGACGGCCCGACCTACGGCGGCATCAATGCCCTCGGAAACAGCGGCATCACCCTGGTCATCTTCGCAAGATGCCAGGAAAAGAATGTCAAAAGCGTCACCCGCTTCATGAACCGGGAACTGCTTCAGATCTTCTACCGGAACCATATCAACGTTCCGTTCCCGAATGTCACGGTTTCAAAACTGGATATGTCCGACCGCAGGACCATCTGGGATTTCAACCGGGAAATGGATGAAAAGAAAAAACAGAAGGAGGAAGAGGCTCAATGAAAAAACAGATCATGATGGCTGCTGTTCTCCTGCTGGCGGGATGCGCCTCTCCGCAGGAATCCCAGGAAGCCGAAGCGCCTGATCTGACGCCGGAAGTATCCGTTGTGCATCTGGCGGAATCCTCCAACGGCCATGTCTTCAATATGATTGCCGAAAAGCTGGGATATCTGGAGGATGAAGGACTGAGGGTGGAATATGTGCATGTCAATAACGATACGGAGGTCTTTGAGGGACTGAAGGCCGGAACGATCGATATCGCATCAAATTCCGGCACAAACCTGCCCCTGCAGTATATTGCCGAAGGCATGGATCTTACGATCTTCGGCGGATATATGCTCACCGGCTGCATGCCTGTCTTTACCCGGAAGGAAACGGAATGGCACGGCATTTCCGATCTGATCGGCAGCACGATGGCATGTGAACCGAACCTGTATGCGGTGACCGGTCCCCTGCTGGATCTTGGATATGATCCGCTGAATCAGGTGAACTGGTACAATCCGGATGATCAGACGGAGCGCATCAATGCCGTAAAAAACGGCGAGGCGGATTACGGTCTTGTAGGAACATCATTGAACTATGCAGTCAATTCCGATCCCGATCTCAAGGTGCTCACCTACGCCTGTGATATTCTTCCCAATTATTCCTGCTGCAGAGCGGAAGCGATGAGTTCCTGGCTCAGGGAACATCCCAATACGGTGCGGGCATTGCTGAAGGCATGGATCCGGGCAATGGCATATTATGAATCCCACCATGAAGAAACGGTAAAGCTTGTATGTTCCGAAATCAATCAGGACGAGGAATATGTACGGGCATACCTCGATAATCCGAGATGCGATCTGAAACTCGATCCGATGAAAAGCGCAGTTACGCGTGCCTGGGATTATATGGACCGCCTCGGTCTGCTGGACCGTACGCACCACACCGAGATCGAAGACCATATCAACATCGATCTGTACAAGGAAGCTCTCGATGCCTGCCAGAAGGAATACGGATCGGAAAATCCGGACTTCTATGAAGAACTGCAGGCAGCGTATGCATTGAATAATTATTAGAAAAAAGACATTGCCCGGAACGGATCCGGGCAATGTTTTCATGTGCGCTTTTCAAATGTCGTGCCGCACTGCGGGCAGCGAATGTCGATTCTGCCCTTTCCTTTCGGAACTCTCAGCATATTGTGACAGTTCGGACAGCGGTAATATCTGTGCGTATGTCTTTCCTTCCACTGCCGCTTCATCAGACGCACGCGTCCCGCGGCTTTTTCTTTTCTTTGCCGGTATGCTCTGTTTTCTTCCTGTCTTCTGTATATATTGCGGGAAAGAACACGGCACATGCTGTATCCGATCATAATCAGTCCGGCATAATACAGCCATCCGCTTCTGATAAACAGTTCAATCACCAGCAGAATCAGCCCCGCAGTATATACATCCCGTGAGAGAAGATCCGGACCGTTTCTTCCGATAAGAAATTTCCTGATCTTTTCTTCCATCCGGTATCTGAAGTTTTTCATGCAGACCTCTTTCTTTATACGGGTCTTTAATATACTCCATGACCGAATTCAATTCAACCTCATAGCAGTGCTCTGAAAAACATTTTTGAAATATACAGGTTTATTACAAATTTCAAAATTTTATTCGTAAAAACCGGTGGTTTTGGATTTTTTTCGCAAATGTTATAAGTGAAAGGAGTTCTTTATGAATGAGAATATAATGATTTTTCCGGTTGAATTGATTGATCAGCTGCCCGATGCAGACAGGAAATACAGG
>SVBN01000061.1 GCA_015058875.1 Erysipelotrichaceae bacterium
AATACACCTATCCTTCGCAGGATTGCTTCTTTATCGTATCCATAATCTGGCATACGCCCACATTTCACAGCATCCCGATAGAAGCGCTCCAGTGTTTTGTCATCGGCGTCAATTATTGTTTCGTCGGAGGTCTTGTTTTCCCAGTTTTCGGCGTGTTCCTGGCCGACCATGATTTTCCGAAGCTCCGCCGGTGTAAGTTCTCTGTCCTCATCGGCGGTACGGATATAATACTTTCCAAAAGTGCAAGTTTTTCCCAAAAGTGCTTCAAAACTGCTTGTTTTGGGCATCCCAAAAGTAGTTTTCGAGAATTTACCATGTCTCCGGGCAAACCCAATTAACCTCTGGGGGCAAACCAATTATTCTTTCCGGTCTCCCTCTGGGTTCACCACTTGGTTCAAATCTCCATTCACTTCCGGATCCTCTCGGAGTAATTCCGGGATTATTTCTGAGGTCATTTCATCGTTCTTTCTCTGCTGGTTTTCTCCTGGAATTAATACTGGGAATAACCCTCTGATCATCGGTTTCTTTCTGGAATTGATCCTGGAAGTAGCCGCTGGTTTGATCTTGGGTTTGACCCTGGGATTAACTCTGGGATCACATCTCTGATCAGGGAAGTTATCCTTGATTTGGCCTTGGAATTGACCATCGGAACTGCTTGCGAGAATGCCTGAAAAGCGCGATTTTAAGCCACTTTCGAGCGATTTCTGTGCGTTCTGGTTTACTCCCTGGTTCAAAACAATGGATTGACTCTGGGCTTCCCTTGTGGTCGTGCGCGCTGTGTTATCTCGGGATTGATCCGGGAGTAGACCGTAGGATGATCCCATGCGATCACAGTTACCGTAGAGTTGATTCTGGATGTGATCATGGGAGCGACCGCAGGGAGCGACCCACCCTCGGATTGACCATGGATTTGATCCTGGAAGGGACCATCGGTAAAACGAAAAAGACCTCGCATTTGCGAAGTCTTCATCGTTACTTTGGTATTGATCGCAGTTGTGTTCACAGGATAATTCCGTTTACCCCTGGAGGATAATTGGTGTTACCCCGGAACAGCAGGAAATTATTCGTATTCGATCGTAGCTGTCGGTTTCGGTGTCAGATCGAACAGTACTCTGTTGACGCCTTTGACCTCATGCGTGATGCGGTCGGTAATATGCTGAAGAAGGCTGAACGGTACATCCTCGACGGTAGCTGTCATGGCATCCTTGGTGTTGACGGCACGGATGATGACAGGCCATTCGAAGGAACGCTCTTCGTTTTTAATGCCTGTGGACTTGAAATCCGGAACAACAGTGAAGTACTGCCATACTTTTCCTTCCAGTCCGTTCTTTGCGAATTCTTCTCTGAGAATCGCATCGGATTCACGTACGGCTTCCAGACGGTCTCTGGTAATTGCGCCGGGGCATCTGACTGCCAGGCCAGGTCCCGGGAACGGCTGACGGAATACCATGTTGTCAGGCAGACCGAGCGCCTTTCCGACAACTCTGACTTCGTCCTTGAAGAGCAGTTTGACCGGCTCAACAAGTTCCATTTCCATTTCCTGAGGCAGACCGCCGACGTTGTGATGCGCCTTGATGCCGCGTTCGCTTTCCAGAATATCCGGATAGATTGTTCCCTGTGCCAGGAAGTGAATGCCTTCCAGCTTGGAAGATTCTTCATCAAATACCTTGATGAATTCTTCGCCGATAATATGTCTCTTCTGTTCCGGATCCGTTACGCCTGCAACTTTGTCCAGGAATCTGTCTACAGCATCCACATAGATCAGGTTTGCATTCATCTCATTGCGGAAAACCTGGATTACCTGTTCCGGCTCGCCCTTTCTCAGGAAGCCGTGGTTGACATGAACACATACCAGCTGCTGGCCGATTGCCTTGATCAGGAGTGCCGCAACAACAGAAGAGTCCACACCGCCGGACAGAGCCAGCAGTACTTTCTGATCTTTAACCTGTGCGCGGATTGCGTCTACCTGCTCAGCAATGAATGCTTCCGCAAGTTCCGGAGTCGTAATGCGTTCCATCGTTTCAGGACGTACGTTTTCGTTCATCTTCTTTTCTCCTCTTATTTGCTGTCAGTATTATAGCAGTTCTCTGCCGCGGCACAACTGTTTTTCACAGGGAAATCCATCCGAGTGCATTCGCCACCGAACTGATCAGAATGACCAGGGTAAACAGCGGACAAAGCCAGCGGATCATGAACATATAGACCGCTTTTCTGCGGAACGGATGACCGTCCGCCCTGACTTCCTCTTCCACCGCTTCCACAGTCATATACTTTGTCACAAGCATGCAGATGGTCAGTGCGGCTACCGGCATCATGACGGAGTTGGTCAGGAAATCAAAGAAATCCAGGAAGTCCATGCCGAGGATTGTAACGCCGGACAGCGGCCCGAAACCAAGGCTGGACAATGATCCCAGGAACATCATGATCACAGCCATGACCAGTGTTCCTTTTTTTCTGCTCCACCCGAATTCATCCCGGAATGTGGATACCGCGCATTCAGTCAATGCGATCGAGCTGGTCAGAGCCGCAAACAGCACCAGCGTAAAGAACATGATTCCCACCAGTCTGCCGAAGCTCATACCGGCAAAAATCTTCGGCATCGTCTCAAACATCAGGGAAGGTCCTGCCTTCAGTGCCTGCGGATCTCCGCCGGAGAATGAGAATACCGCCGGAATGATCATCATTCCGCCGAGAATCGCCACCGCCGTATCAAAGATTTCCACCTGAACGGTTGAATCTTCAATTGAGGTATCTTTTCTCATATAGGATCCGAATGTAATCAGTATTCCCATGGCAATGGACAGAGAGTAGAACATCTGCCCCATCGCAGCCACGACCGTCATCCAGGTAAAATGGCTGAAATCGGGAACCAGCAGATACTGAATGCCCTTCAGGGCACCGGGAAGAAACGCCGCGTAGACACTGATGATCACGGCAAGTACAACCAGCACCGGCATCATCATTTTGGACACACGTTCGATACCGTTTTCCACTCCCATATAAATAATGATCAGATTTGCGGCGGTAAATACAGTAAACCAGAATTCCGGTGACCATCCGTCCGTGATAAATGAACTGAAGTATGCATTGCCGGCAATGACGGAAAGATCCCGGCTCAGATATGACCAGAGATATCTGCAGACCCATCCGCCGATGACCGAATAATACGGCACAATCAGAACCGGAATCACCGCATTGATCCATCCCCCGGCAGAAGCCGTAATCCCTTTTCCGAGCATGCGGAACGCACCGATCGGACTCTGCCCGGTTTTTCTTCCGATTGCGGTTTCCGAAATGATCATCGTGTATCCGAAGGTCAGTGCCAGCACGATATATACCAGCAGGAAAACTCCGCCGCCGTGCTTTGCGGCCAGATACGGAAACCGCCAGATATTGCCGAGTCCCACGGATGCACCGGCAGCGGACAGCACAAAGCCGAGCCTGCCGGAAAATGATCCTCTGTTATGTTTCTGATCAGTCAAAAGAACCACCCTCCTTCTGCGTTGTCAGGACTTCATTGTACCATGATGCCCGGATGTCCTGAAGAAAAACAGAAGCATTTGTCACGCTTCTGTCTTCTCTGTTTCTTCCGTTTTCTTTTCTTCTGTGATCTGTCCGGGCACAGGTTCATCCGGAAGTTCCACATCGGCGATGTGGTCCGCTGCATCCTGCTTTGCCTTTTCCAGCTCTTCATCATGGAAATCATCCGCGATGGACTCGCCGCGTACGACCTTCTGAATCTGCTCGTACGTCAGTGTCTCATACTCAATGAGCGCTTCGGCGATTCTTATCAGCTCTTCGCGGTGTTCTTCCAGAATCTCTCTGGCCTTCTCATGGCAGCCGTTGACGATCTTGCGCACTTCCTGGTCGATCTCAAATGCGACCTGACCGGAAACATTGCTCGGGCTGTTGTAATCTCTTCCGAGGAAGACATTCTCGTTGCCGGAATCATACTTGATCGGTCCGAGATCACTCATGCCGTACAGCGTAACCATATCTCTTGCGATATTGGTTGCGCGCTCGAAGTCATTGACCGCACCGGTCGTGACATCATCGAAGAACATTTCCTCTGCCGTACGTCCGCCCATATAGCCGGTGATCGTCGCAAGCAGATCGCTCTTTGTGTTCATCATCTTCTCATCCTTCGGCGTCATCAGGTTGTATCCGCCAGCCTGGCCTCTCGGGATGATTGTTACCTTCTGAACAACAGAAGCGTTGTCCAGGAACAGACCGATGATCGCATGTCCGGATTCGTGATATGCGACCAGACGCTTGGTCTTTTCGTCATAGGTTCTGGAAACCTTTGCCGGTCCCATCATGACACGGTCGATCGCTTCATCGATCTGCGTCATGTAGATTTCATTCAGATTCTCACGGACCGCAAGAATCGCCGCTTCATTCAGCACGTTTTCCAGATCGGCACCGGAGAAGCCCGGCGTACGCTTGGCAATCGCATCCATATCAACGCCCGGCGCAAAGTGCTTGTTTCTGGCATGCACTTCCAGAATTGCCTTGCGGCCCTTCCGGTCAGGCAGCGCCACGGTAATCTGACGGTCAAAGCGTCCCGCTCTCAGCAGCGCCGGATCGAGAACGTCCGGACGGTTGGTAGCCGCAATAACGACAATTCCCGTATTGTCTTCCATGCCGTCCATCTCAACCAGCAGCTGGTTCAGCGTCTGTTCACGTTCATCATGTCCGCCGCCGAAGCCCGCGCCTCTCTGGCGTCCCACCGCATCGATTTCATCAATGAAGATGATGCATGGTGCTGTCTGCTGCGCCTTCTTGAACATGTCTCTGACACGGCTTGCACCGACACCGACGAACATTTCCACGAAGTCGGAACCGGAAATGCTGTAGAACGGTACATTTGCCTCACCGGCAACCGCCTTTGCCAGCAGTGTCTTACCGGTACCGGGATGACCGCACATCAGGATGCCTTTCGGAATTCTGGCACCCATACGGGCAAATTTCTTCGGATATTTCAGGTAATCGATGATCTCGGCCATTTCCTGCTTTTCTTCATCGCATCCCGCGACATCCGTGAAGCGCACCTTTGTCTTGGTTTCCAGCTGCGCCCTGGACTTGCCGAAATCAAATGCTTTGGCATTTGCCCCGGCCCCGCCGCTCATCTTGTTCACCATCCAGATACCCATGACTGCTATGAGCAGTACCGGTACCAGGGAATAGAGCGTATCCATGAAAGCATTGGACGCTTCCGCGTCGACAATGCTGATTTTGGATTCGGACAGGTCTTCAATCAGTTCATCCAGTTCCATCTCCGTTGCCGGAATGACGGAAGTGAATGTCTGTGTCTCACCGTCCTTCTCATAGGTTCCTCTGATCCCGATGGTGCGGTATCCGATCGACAGCGTGGATTCTTCAATCTTTTCCGCGGCAATCAGATCCTTCATCTCGGAATAGTTCAATGCCTGCGATGTCGGTCCGTCATTCAGTGTAAACAGACTGAGGACGGCGATCATCACAATGATGTACGGCAGATATGTTAAAAATCTGTTTTTCTGCTGCATTCAAGAACTCCTTGGTTTTTATGAATATAATTCATCCTTCAAAACGCCGATATACGGAAGGCAGCGGTAATGCTGGTTGAAATCCATTCCGTAGCCGACAACGAACTCATTGGCCACTTCAAAGCCGATATAATCGGCAGTAATATCCTTCACTCTGCGTTCCGGCTTGTCCAGCAGCGTCACGATCTTTACGCTTGATGCGCCTTTGTGCTTCAGCATATTGACAACCGAACTCAGGGTTCTGCCGGTATCGACAATGTCCTCAACAATCAGGATATCCATTCCCTTGACCGATGTATCCAGGTCTTTCAGGATCTTGATGTCGCCGACGGATTCAGTGCCTTCATAGCTTGTTACATCCATGAAGTCATACTGAATATCAAGATCGATATGCTTAATCAGTTCTGCCAGGAACGGAACGCTTCCGCGCAGAAGTGCCACGACGAGCGGTGTTTTTCCTTCGGACCCGTAGTCTTCGGTAATCTGTTTTCCCAGCTCTTCGGCACGTCTTTGAATCTCTTCTTCACTAACCAGAATCTTCTTAATGTCCTTATTCATCAGGGGTTTTGCTCCTTCGCTATAACAGGTATTGTATCACATTAAAATCAGGGCATACAGTAAAATGCAGTACATCACAGCCCAGCCCCGGCACCAGGATTACCGTGCCCTCACGGTTTTCGACAACCGGCCAGCTGTCCCGCATATATCTCGGGATACGGCGGTCAATGAAAAAACGGTGCACGCTTTTTGTCCCGAAGCGCAGCCTGATCCTGTCTCCATCCTGCCAGTTCCGTATTTTCAGCGGAAAGTCGCTTTCGCTGACGCTGAGCGCATTTACCCCCGGAACGCCCTCACCGGTATAAAATGCTTCTTTTCTTCCGAGCGCCTTTACTTCATCAATATCGCGGCATTCATAGCAGTAATGCTGCACCGGATCATGCATGAACATGAATCCGTCTTTCTGCACCAGCTGTCTTCCCCGGACATCAATCACAAAATCATCATGCTTCATCAGGACTGCATCGCTTTCCATCAGGAACGCCCTGCTGAGACCGGTTCCCGTTTTCTTCGGCTGCATGATCATTCTCAGCAATGTCAGCCGCTCTTCTTCCTTCAGCCTGCGGTATTCCTTCAGTTCCGTTTTCTCATCGCGGATCTGCGTACGGACGCGGCAGCGCATCTCCTGCATGACGGCGTTTTCCTTATTGATCTCATGACGGATCATCCTGCGCTCATTTGCACTGAGATGCTCAACAATCTCATGACGGATCCGGTTGCGGGCGTAATCATCCTCCAGATTGCTCGCATCAAGATACCAGCGAATGCCGTTTTCATTGCAGTAATCCGTGAGCTGCTGTTTCGTACAGTCCAGCAGCGGACGGTATACCCGGATCCCGTGATAGATGATTTCTTCCTTCAGCCCCCAGTATTCCGGCGTGATTCCCTTATCCTTCTGCATGATATAGGTTTCGATCAGATCATCCTCCTGATGACCGGTCATGATTCCCGCATAGCCGTATTCATTGACCAGCCGCACGAAAAAGTCATATCGCACTTCTCTTGCGGCCGCCTCAAAATTCCCTTCCCATTCAAAAGGATCATTCAGTACGTGGCATGCAACGCCGTGTGTCTCACACCATGTTCTGACCCAGGCTTCCTCTTCATCCGCCTGATCCCGGTGATGGTAATTCACATGCGCCGCCGCAATATGCGTTCCGCTGTTCAATGCCATATCTGCCAGCGCCATGGAATCCGGACCGCCGGACAGGGCAATCAGCCATGTTCCTTCTCTTTTTTTCATCGGTGTTATCATATCAGATTGCTTGCACAGATATATTTCAAATGTTACTTTATCGATATGAACGACGAAAAAGAGCCCCCGAAGGAGAATGAAGAGGAAACGCATGATCCGGTGATCCCGTATCTGATTGCGGCTATCTATGCCGCTTTTACCATGTATATCTTTTCCTTTTACATTACCGACAGGAAATGGCTCATTATGCTCTATCCGGTGGCTTATCTTTTCTGGTATGCGATGATGGTTCTTGCCCGCTGATCAGGCAGTGTGCACAACCTCAAACATTTCCGCTTCCTTGTTGAAGATCGTCTCCAGCACACGGGTTTTGACTGACCAGAACAGTTCTCTTCTTGTGTCCATATGGGCAACTTTTCGGATCACTCTCGATGTGTTCAGATATTTCACATCATTGAGGAACAGCACGGACGGCTTGTTCATTTCACCGATCTGTCCCAGGCGCATCAGATGCTTTCTTCCCGTGGGGTTGCTGACGGGATCATAGGCCTTGGCATACTGCACGGTATTGCTGGTCATCGGAACGACAAACATTTTGCCTTCCGTGATTGACACGATCAGTCCGAAATGCTGATAACCGATTTCATTCAGATACGCCTGTCCGTAATCGATATAACAGATGTCCCCGACTTTCACCGGTATTCCGAATTCACGGCTGCCGGTGTATTTCTTTCTGTCCGCCCAGTTGACTTCAGAGATCAGATTCTGTTCGCAATGCTCGGCATCCAGGAGGTTATAAATGCTTTCCCTGGTATCCAGATAGCTGGGCCAGAGGTAACGTGCCATGGAATTGTCGCCGAGGGGGTTCTTCAGGTAAAGTGCTTTTTTGTCAAATTCGTTCATATTGTTTATCTCCTATCTATGACAAGTGCACTTTAGCATGTAAATTAATCGATTTTTTATAAATTTAATTATTTTTTGTCCATTTATATTCAGATTAATTCGCTTTAAGTAACAGTTTCCATTGCAATATCCGATTTTTACAAAATGCGCCGGAATGGCGGCCCGCCAGTCCCGGAATGATTCTGCTTGTATTTTCCGGGGCGTGCGGATATGATATTACTTACCAATTAGTTGTATTTCCAACTAATTGCAAATTAAGAATATCAGAGGTCATATATGAACGTTATTAAAAGAAGCGGTGAAGAAGTACTGTTCGATTCTTCGAAAATTGAAAATGCGGTCCGCAAGGCAAGCAGAGCCACGACAAACGGAACCGATATGAGCGAAGATCAGATTCATGCCGTGACGGAAGCCGTCACCGGCAAAATCAGCTCTCTCCAGAGAAGCGTCGGTGTTGAGGAAATCCAGGATATGGTCGAAAAGGCCATCATGTCGGAAGGCGCATATAATGTCGCAAAGAACTATATCACCTACCGTTATGAAAGAGCGATCGTCAGAAAAGCCAATACAACCGACAAGCAGATCCTTTCCCTGATCGGCAGAAACAATGAGGAAGCCAAGCAGGAAAACTCGAACAAGAATCCGACTGTCAACAGCACCCAGCGTGACTATATGGCCGGCGAGGTATCCAAGGACATCACCAGAAGATTCCTGCTCACGCCGGAGATTGTGGACGCCCACGAAAAAGGCATTATTCATTTCCATGATGCGGATTATTTTGCCCAGCCGATGTACAACTGCTGTCTGGTCAATCTGGAAGATATGCTGCAGAACGGAACCGTGATCTCCGAGACAAAAATAGAAAAGCCGCATTCCTTTGCGACTGCCTGCAATATCGCAACCCAGATTATCGCCCAGGTTGCCTCCAACCAGTACGGCGGACAGACCGTTACCCTGTCCCACCTGGCGCCGTTTGTCGAAGTCAGCCGTCAGAAGCACAGGGAATCCGTTGCGGAAGAACTTGCCGAGGCAGGTGTGGAACTGGATCAGGAAAAGATCAATCAGATTGCCGAGAAGCGTCTGAAGACGGAGATCAAAGCCGGCATCCAGACAATCCAGTATCAGATCATCACGCTGATGACAACCAACGGTCAGGCGCCGTTTGTCACGATCTATATGTATCTTGACGAAGTTGAGGAAGGACCGCTCAGAGATGATCTGGCAATGTGCATCGAAGAAATGCTGCGTCAGAGAATGCAGGGCGTCAAAAACGAAAAGGGAATCTGGATTACGCCGGCGTTCCCGAAACTGATCTATGTGCTGGATGAAGACAATATCCGTGAAGGTTCCAGATACTGGGAGCTGACAAAGCTGGCGGCGGAATGCACCGCAAAGCGGATGGTGCCGGACTATATTTCCGCAAAGCTCATGCGTGAGCTCAAGGGCGATGTCTATGGCTGCATGGGCTGCCGCTCCTTCCTGACGCCGGACCGCTTCACCGACACCGGAGCATTCGGAAATCCCGAGCATGCACTGAATTACAGGCCGGGCGTCCACAAGTATTACGGCCGGTTCAATCAGGGCGTTGTCACAATCAATCTGGTCGACGCGGCATGTTCCAGCGAAGGTGATATGGACCGGTTCTGGCAGATCATGGACGAACGCCTGGAACTCTGCCACAAAGCTCTGCGGATCCGTCACGAGCACCTGCTCGGAACGCCGAGCGATGTTGCCCCGATTCTCTGGCAGAACGGCGCGATTGCCCGTCTGGAAAAAGGCGAAGTGATCGATCCCCTTCTCTATAACGGATATTCCACCA
The DNA here is from genome assembly GCA_015058875.1 of Erysipelotrichaceae bacterium. Lineage (GTDB taxonomy): Bacteria > Bacillota_I > Bacilli_A > Erysipelotrichales > Erysipelotrichaceae > Bulleidia. Next base: position 10,004 of record SVBN01000061.1, read on the forward strand.
TTTCCCTCGGATATGCCGGTCTTGCGGAATGCGTTTACCGCATGCTCGGTGAAAGCCACACATCCGAAAAGGGAATGGAATTCGGCCTGAAGGTCATGCAGACGCTGAACGATGCCTGTGCAAAATGGAAGGCAGAAGAGAATATCGACTATTCCGTATACGGAACGCCGATTGAATCCACCACGTACAAGTTCGCAAAATGCCTGCAGGAACGCTTCGGCATTATCCCGCATGTTACTGATAAGAATTACATCACAAATTCCTACCACATCCATGTCACGGAAGAAATCGACGCCTTTGAAAAGCTGACAAAGGAAGCGAAGTTCCAGCAGCTTTCTCCGGGAGGCGCAATCTCCTATGTCGAAGTTCCGAACATGCAGAACAACATCCAAGCAGTTCTGGCACTGATGAAGCATATCTATGAAACAATCATGTATGCAGAGCTGAATACCAAGAGCGATTACTGCCAGGTATGCGGATATGACGGAGAAATCCAGATTGTCGAAGATGCGAACCGCAAGCTGGTATGGAAGTGCCCGTGCTGCGGCAATACGGATCAGTCCAAGATGAATGTTGCCCGCCGTACCTGCGGATACATCGGCACGCAGTTCTGGAACCAGGGCAGAACCCAGGAAATCAAGGAAAGAGTGCTCCACCTGTAAGAGAAATCATGCCGGCTGCGCTGTGCGGCCGGCTTATCTGACGAAAGGACATCACGATGTATTACGGAAATATCAAAAAGAATGATATTGCGGACGGCGAAGGCGTCAGAGTTACATTGTTTGTATCAGGCTGCACCAACGCCTGCAAAGGCTGTTTTCAGCCCGAGACATGGGATTTCTGTTACGGGAAGCCATATACCGCCGAAACGGAACAGGAAATACTGGACGCATTGAATCATCCGCACATTCAGGGGCTGACGCTGCTGGGCGGAGAACCGTTCGAATTCGAAAACCAGAAAGAACTGGTGAAGCTGCTCCGGAAAGTGAAGGAGACATTTCCCGGAAAAGACATCTGGTCCTATACCGGATTTGTCTATGACAGAGATCTTGTGCCGGGCGGAAAGCGCTGGGGCGAAGTGACGCAGGAAATACTGTCGTATATTGATGTATTGGTCGACGGACCATTTGTCGAGGAGAAAAAGAATATCCGTCTCGTCTTCCGGGGATCGGAAAACCAGCGTGTTCTGAATCTGAAAGAAACAATCCGCACCGGACAGATTGTCCTTTATATGCAATAGTCATTGATCCGCATCCCGCGGATCTTTTCTTTCGGGCACAGAAAAACCGCTGAATTTCAGCGGTTGTCGGAACGCTCTTCTGCCTGTTTTGTATCGACCGGATCTTCACCGTCCACCATTCTCGGCCAGCCGGTCAGCCGGTTGATCAGAGACAGGAACGGATGGAATTTCGGATTGACCATGCCGGTATATTCAATAAACAGTTCGGCCAGCACAAGGAAGATCACGACCAGAATCATTCCCTTTGTCGGATTGAAGTAGCTCAATATCGCTGCACCGGCAAACATGAGGGTAACGAAGTACAGGATCAGAACCGTGCGTCTGTGGCCGAGCTTCAGCTTGATCATCAGGATATGATGCAGGTGTCCCCTGTCCGCCTGTGTGAATTTCTGCCCCTTCAGCTTTCTTCTGACAATCGCAATCAGCGTGTCACCGATCGGAATGAACAGAATCAGGATCGGAAGACCGAGCGTAATCAGCGCCGTCGTCTTGAAGCCGAGCAGGGAAATGCATGCGATGGTGAAGCCCATGAACTGGGCGCCGCAGTCACCGACAAAGATGGACGCCGGATGGAAGTTGTACGGCAGGAAGCCCAGGATCGCTCCGGACAGGGCGAGCGTCAGGATGCAGATATCTCTTCTGCCCATGAAGAAGCCGAGCAGACCGATGGTCAGCGTGACAATCGTGGAGATGCCGCTGGACAGGCCGTCCAGGCCGTCGATCAGATTGATCGCATTGGTAATGCCGACAATCCAGACAAACGACAGACACCAGTTGAATACGGGATTGGTAATGCCGAAGGACAGCACATGCGTCTCCGTCAGATCCAGATTGCCGATGGTCAGTGCAATGACCGCGGCACTGATCTGAAAGAGCAGTTTGACCTTCGGAGAAAGATCATAGATATCATCCAGAAGACCGCCGATAAATACGACTGTGGCTCCCAGCAGGATACCGTTGATGGATGAGTCTGCCGCCCAGAGCACTGCCAGTGAGATCATGAATGCCGCATAGATGGCAACGCCGCCCATACGGACAATTTTACCGTGGTGCACTGTTCTCTCATTTTCCACTGCATAGATGCCGAGTCTGAAGCCGATCAGCTTGGCCACCGGAACCAGCAGAAGGGAAATGATAAAAGGAAGAACAAAATACGGCAATGCACCTCTGATCAGATTCATATCCCTCTTCCTTTCATAAACCACCACATTATAGCATGCAAAGCGGCGCCGATACAGCGCCGCCTGCCTTCATTTAAATTCTGTACATGAGCGAAATCAGGAACTGCGATACCATCCATGCCAGTGCAAAGGACAGCAGCCAGTACAGAACCTGTGCCTGCAGCACATGATTCGCCTTCAGATACTTTTCATAGTTCAATGCACCGAGCGCCCAGAAACTGACCGCAAAGCTGCAGACCAGTATGACCACACGGGCAAGAAATGAAGCATCCATTTATTTTGTTCCGAAAATACGGTCGCCGGCGTCACCGAGACCCGGAACAATATATCCGACCTCATTCAGATGATCATCCAGAGCAGCCAGATAGATATCAACATCCGGATGCGCCTTCTGCATTGCCTTGACGCCTTCCGGAGCGCCGACCAGGCATACCAGCTTGATCTGCTTTGCGCCGCGTGCCTTGACCATGGAGATGGCATCGATTGCGCTTCCGCCTGTTGCCAGCATCGGGTCAACAACCATGACGATCGCCTGATCCAGGTTCTTCGGGAACTTTGCGAAGTATTCGATCGGTTCCAGTGTTTCTTCATTGCGGTACAGACCGATAAAGCCGACCTTGGCTGTCGGAACAAGTCTGCGGATGCCGTCCAGCAGACCAATGCCTGCTCTCAGGATCGGAACGATAACGACTTCCTTGCTGAGTTCATATCCTGTGCACGGTGACATCGGTGTTTCAATTTCCACAGGCTTGACAGGCAGATCACGGCATACTTCATATGCCATAAGTTCCGCAATCTCATCAAGATATTCACGGAAATCCTTTGTGCCTGTTTCCTTTCTGCGCATCTGAGTCAGTTTGTGTGTAATTAACGGATGATTCAGTACCTCTAACATAAGAGACCTCCTCTTTTTTCTAGACTCAATGATAGAAGAAAGTCTGCCCGAGTGCAACCTTCATCGCCCGGAAATGATATACTGTTTTCATGAAAATACTGCTCGCACCGGGATATTCATTCCCTGCTGATACAAGTGCATTCATTGCGGCAAGAGATGTTCAGGATCTGCTTGAAACAAAAGGCCGCGAGACTGCGGTGTGCACCCCGCTGCCGGGATTCCGCAATGCCGTACGTTTTGATGCGCCTGCGCCCTCCCGGAAAAAGCTGTTTGTTTCGGATATGATTCCGCCCGCTACATATGAAGAGACAATGTATCTGCGCGGTGCGCTGGATTCCTCATTTTTAAAGAAGGATATCGCTGCGGTCCGGGATGCAATCCGCACATATCATCCGGATCTGCTGTTCGAATTCTCCCGACCGGCAGCAGCGATTGCGGCCAGGCTGGAGAACATCCCGTATGTATCGTATGTCCCCTATGGCAGTACGAAGGACATCCCATTCCCGGCAAAATGCCTGAAGGATATCAACAATGTTCTTTCTTCACTGCACCTGGAACAGATACTGCGGCTCAGTGATCTGTGCGTTCCGGCAGCTTCAAGGATCGGGTTCTCTCCCGCCTTCCTGTATCGGCAGCCCCGCGGCGTTACGCCGCTCGGCAGTCTCTGCCACCACCGCAAGCGCCGTGATCCCGACAGTCATGTCTGCATCTTTCCCGGTGCACTGCCTGCAAAAACAGCCTCTGCACTGATTGATGACTGTTTCCTCGGCGCTCCGTATGATGTTTTCGGCTGGTACAGCGATGCCCAGCCTTCTGCCCGTGATCACCTGAGAATCTCTTCCGTCCCCAGAACCGAAATGCTTGCCGGCGCCTCTGTATGCATTCATGACGGATGCGATGCGCTGTTCAGCCGCTGCATTTATCTCGGTATTCCGCAGATCATCATTTCCGACGGCAGCTGGGAACGTGCAAGAAACGCCTCATCCCTGATTCACTGCGGATGCGGACTGGTCCTGAATGAAGAAACCGTCACAATGGCGGATGTCTATGAAGCATTCCGCAAAGTTGTTACCAATGATGCATACCGTAAAAAAGCAGAGCACATTGCGGATGCCCTGCTGGATGATCCCGATCTGACGGATATCATGAAACGATTCTGAGAATCACGTTATTCAAACGGGAATCGCTCCGTCATGTATACAACCTCATTTCCGATCCGTTCCAGAACCGCATGATCCGTGCGGTTTTTCAATGCCTCGGAAATCCATTTTCCGACCTGAATGAATTCAGCTTCCCGGAATCCTCTGGTTGTCATTGCGGCAGTCCCTACCCGGATACCCGAAGTGACGGAAGGCTTCAGCGTATCATAGGGAATCGCATTCTTATTGACTGTGATATGAACCTGATCCAATGTCTCTTCCGCTTCCCTGCCGGTAATTCCCAGGGACATCGTGTCCACAAGAATCAGATGGTTGTCCGTCCCTCCGGAAACAAGGCGGAAACCCTCTTCCGACAGCGTATGGGCAAGTGCCCGGCAGTTTGCCAGCAGCTGATCGATATATATTCTGTATTCCGGCTGGAGCGCCTCATGGAAACATACGGCTTTTGCGGCAACCACATGGCAGAGCGGTCCGCCCTGGATTCCCGGAAACAGCGCCTTGTCCAATGCTTTTGCATACTGTTCACGGCACAGAACCATGCCGCCTCTCGGTCCGCGCAGCGTCTTATGCGTCGTCGTTGTCACAAAGTCTGCATAAGGGACCGGACTCATATGCCTGTCTGCAGCCACAAGGCCGGCAATATGCGCCATGTCTGCCATCAGCAGCGCACCGCATTCATCCGCGATGGAACGGAATTCCCGGAAGTCGATCTCCCGTGCATACGCACTGGCACCGGTCACGATCATCTTCGGCTGAACTTCCTTTGCGATTCTGCGGACCTCATCATAATCGATTGTTTCAGTCTCGCGGCTGACCCCATAGGAAACAAAATTGTACAGTTTTCCGGAAAAGGAAACCTTTGCGCCATGGGTCAGATGACCGCCGGAAGCCAGGTCCATGCCGAGCACGGTATCTCCCGGATTCAGCACGGAGAAATAAACAGCCATATTTGCCTGGGATCCGGAATGCGGCTGCACATTGGCATGTTCCGCATGGAACAGCTCACACGCCCGCTTACGGGCAAGCTCTTCCACCATATCCACATATTCACACCCGCCGTAATACCGCTTCCCGGGATATCCTTCGGCGTATTTGTTTGTCAGAATGGATCCGGCCGCATCCCGGACATCCTTCGAGCAGTAATTTTCCGAGGCAATCAGTTCAATATTATGGTTCTGCCGCTGCAGTTCCATCGCCATTGCCTGTTTCAGTTCGGGATCAAACATTGCTTTCCTCCTTCAGTACTTTTTCAATATCTTCCATGGTGACGGGGCCTTTTCTCAATATCCGGATTTCTTCCGAAGTACAGTCAATGATCGTACTTGCCTCACCGAACTGTGTTTCCCCTTCCATCATGCCCGACAGCTTCGGGCATTCTTTTTCAATTTCATCCGGATTCCTGCATACCGGCCGTCCCGACAGGTTCGCACTGGTCATATAGAGCGGCACTCCCACCGCAAGGATCAGCTGCTTCAGGGCTTCCGATGACGCCATGCGGATTGCCAGCGTATCCATGCCGCCGTTGACAAACGCCGGTACGGATTCCTTCTTTTTCAGAATCAGCGTCACCGGGCCGGGCATGAATGCTTCAATCAGCTTTTCACTGCGTGCATCCGTCTCGGCAATCATGCGGATCTGATTCACATCCGCGCACATAATCGGAAATGCCTTGTCTGCCGGTCTGTTTTTGACATCCCGCAGATTATCCTGGGCTTCCATGCTGTCATATCTTGCACAGACACCGTATACCGTGTCCGTCGGTACGGAAAGCACGCCGTTCTCTTTCAGAATCCGCGCCATTTCCGTAATCTGATTCTGCGCATACCGTTTCATTTTCTTCCCCTGCTTCAGCGCTTCGAAAAACATGATTCCGAGCTTTGTTTCAGCTGCCGCAATCATGGCAAGAAGCACAATGTCTCTGATGAGTCTCTGTTTCATATGAGTATTATTCTAGCATTGTTTGCTGTATCATATTGATTGGATTTTCCGGAGGTAACTATGTTTAATTTTGAAAGTGACTACACTGAAGGCTGCATTGATGAAATCCTTGACGCGCTTGTCCGTACCAACCGTGAACAGACCGGCGGATACGGCATGGATCCGCATTGCGAACATGCACGTGAGCTGATTAAAAAGGCGTTCGGATGTGAAAACGCCGAAGTGCATTTCCTTGTCGGCGGCACACAGGCAAATATGACAGTCATTTCTTCCATTCTCCGTCCCCATCAGGGAGTTCTCTGTGCGGAAAGCGGACATATCAACTGCCATGAAACCGGCGCGGTTGAGGCAACCGGACACAAATGCCTGGCGCTTCCTTCCGAAGACGGCACAATCACAGCCGCCCAGGTCGAAGAAGCAATTATCCGTCAGAGAGACGATGAAAGCTATGAACATATTGTTCAGCCCGGTATGGTTTACATTTCCTTCCCGACGGAAACCGGAACGCTGTATACCAAAAAGCAGCTGAGCGCATTATATAAAGTCTGCAGAAAATACAATCTCCCGCTGTTTATTGACGGCGCGAGACTCGGATACGGTCTTGCCGCAAAAGCAAACGATCTGAAAGCAAAGGATATCGCAAAGCTCTGCGATGTATTCTATGTCGGCGGCACAAAGGTCGGCGCACTGTTCGGTGAAGCGGTTGTCATCCTCAATGATGATCTGAAGAAGGATTTCCGCTACCACATCAAGCAGCGCGGCGGAATGCTTGCCAAGGGAAGACTGCTCGGCATCCAGTTTGAAGAACTGTTTACGGAAAACAGATATTTCAAAATCTCCGAACATGCCATGAATATGGCTGAGCAGCTGCGGACAGCGTTTGAGGAAAAGGGCTATCAGTTCGCATACCGTCCCGAAACCAACCAGCTGTTTGTTGTCCTTTCCAACGCACAGATCAAAAAGCTCCGCAGATCATTTGCATTCCATACGATGGGATACATTGATGAAACACACAGCGCAGCCCGCTTTGTCACAAGCTTCATGACCACCCAGGAAGGCGTGAACGCACTGATCAAAGCACTCTGATCAAAAACAGAAGATCCATATGGATACGGGATATCCCCTGCCATATGGATCTTTTTTTGTTCTTTATTCCCCCAGTGTCACAGAAGCCTGCACTTCACCGGCACGTTCGTTGCATGCTGTAACGGTTACGGTGCTGCCTGCGGTTCCTTTGACAATCCAGGTCAGCTTTTCCGCTGTCTGTTCATGATTGAATGTGGAGATGTTGTTTCCGTAGGAATAACCGGTGCGGACATTGTGGAATCCGCCGAGTCCTTTGATTTCCTTCGGACCGGACAGAATTTCCGCACCGCTCAGGGAAAGATGGATCACCCGGTTTTCCTTCAGCTTTCTCGCCTCATTGGACAGCCATGTCGGCAGGAATCCGGTATTCATCAATACCGCATCAATCTGCCAGACATCTTCCGATTTTTTCGTGACATCGATCCGGTCAAACCCGACATCCGGCAGAACCTTTGCATAGCGCAGCGAGAAGTCCAGAATCTTTTCCAATTCTGCATTCAGCAGACGGCACGGCGGGTTCTGGGTCGCAAATTTGTAATCGATGCCGCCGATTTCCACCGTTCCGAGCTGCGGATGCTCAAATGTCTTCCACGGCAGGATTGACTCGGGAGAATTCTCCTTCAGCCATTCATAAACCTTCCGGTTCTCTTCTTCCGTCTCAGCAGGTTTCTTATCCCTTCTGACCGGCCACTGGGGACCGCATCCGGCCTTCTCTTTGACATTCCAGATTTCCATTGTAAAGGAAGGAATTCCCTTGGCAATGAAGCACCAGTCATCAAATGCGCCGGCATCAAAATGCTTCGGATCAATGCAGTAAGCGTCGAACAGATTGCAGGTCGGATAGTTCAGTTTGTGATCCGCCAGCATGCCGATTTCCTTATACATCCGCATATCTTCCGGATCGCACTGCTTTTCCGAATACATTCCCGGAGGATGCAGAAGCGCGCCGCCGGATGTATGCATGGTCAGCACCGCGCAGATATTCCGGTGCGAGATGATAAAGTTTGCCATTGCCTGTGTCTCCGGCATCGACAGCGGGTAGTCTCCCGCTCCCGGCTGCATTGCGTCCGGCATCCAGCTGACCGGGAAATTCCGGTTGAAGTCCATGGAATAAAGCGGTCTTGCCATGGTGATATTCACGCCGTTGAATTCATCGATCATGC
>SVBN01000062.1 GCA_015058875.1 Erysipelotrichaceae bacterium
CTCACCTCCACGTGCTCTAAACAAAGCTAACCTCTACCTACAGAATAGCAGAAAGCAGGCACTGGAGACTGTTTATTCGTAACGTATTTGTGACGGCGCCTCGCGCGCCGTAATGGAGGAATATATGGCAGAAGTGATTGAATCATTCCTGAGAACGGAATACAAGTACCGGATGAATCACGCCCAGGCCGAAGAGTTTATGAAGCGTGCATCGGATCATATCGTGCCGGATATCTATCCTCAGTATACGGTTTACAACATCTACTGTGACAGTGAAGATAACCGGATGGCACTGAGGTGTCTGGAACATCCGGACTATAAGGAAAAGCTGAGATTCCGCAGCTACGTCGATCCGGATGAGAATACGCCGGTCTTTATGGAAGTCAAAAAGAAATTCGACGGACTGACCGGGAAGCGTAGGATCGTACTCAATGAAGCTTCGGCGATGGCATACCTGAATGATCATGTCAGACCCGGCATTGATTCCCAGATCGCAAGGGAACTGGACTTCTTCATGAAGACTTACAGGCCTGTCGCAAAGGTATCCGCATTCTATGACCGCCGGTGCTATGCATCAACCGGCGAGCAGGATGTGAGGGTGACATTCGATGAGAACATCCGCTACCGCACGGAAAATGTATCCATCCATGAAGACGGAACGGAAATTCCGCTGATCGATGATCCGGATACCGTAATGCTGGAAATCAAGGCCGACAGAAGATGCCCGATGTGGCTGACGGAGATTATCTCGGACATGAAGCTGAGACGCACATCTTTTTCCAAATACACATCGATCTACGAAAAACAGTTAAAGGAAACACTCGGAAACAAGCGCCGCACGCCTGCGTTTGAGGCAGCATATGCGGCCGGAAAGAAGGAGATGAAATCATGTTTAATTCAGTATTAACGCAAACTGCATCATATCTCAGCATCCAGCAGGTGCTGGTCTGCACTGCTGCAAGTGTCATCTGCGGACTGATCATCGCATGCACATACCGGATGACGGATCATCCGAGCAGAAACTTTCTGATCTCCGCGGCAATCCTGCCGGCGATTGTCGAAATGGTGATCCTGATGGTCAACGGCAATCTCGGCGCGGGCGTAGCGGTTGCCGGCACATTCTCGCTTGTGCGCTTCCGTTCGCTTCCCGGGAAGGCAAGCGATATCGTCATGATCTTCCTGGCAATGGCCGCCGGCCTGATGACCGGCATGGGCTACGCCGTCCTTGCGGCCGCAATGACCGTGCTGCTGTGTGCGGTATGGTATGTCATTTCCCGGATGCCGCTGCTGGATGAAGACCAGAAATTCCGGAATGTGAGAATCATGGTCCCGGAAGATCTGGACTATACCGAAGCATTCGACGATATTCTCGAACAGTTCACATCGAAGCATAAGCTGGTTTCTTCCAAAACCGTCAACCTCGGGACAATGTATGCACTGACCTATGAGCTGCGCCTGAAGGATGAAAAGGATGAGAAAAAGCTGATTGACGCGCTCCGTACAAGAAACGGCAATCTCAGCATCATCTGCGGACACCAGTCTGCAGTGAAGGAAGAACTCTGACAGCAGGGGACAGTCCCTGCTGTTTTTTCGTGAAAGTTCCATGAAATAAACGGCGCACGCAAACAGCGTCATGAAGCGGATGGTATAATACAGCAGATGAAGAAACAGATGAATCATGTGTGCAGATGATAATCATATAAGGTTCCTTTCCATGCAGTGATCACTGTTTTTTCCGGAGGTATTTATGCTGCAATGCGAACATGTCACAAAACGCTACGGGAAAATTACGGCCTGCAGCGATATATCCTTTCAGCTGGATGAAGGCAGCGTCACGGTTCTGCTCGGACCCAACGGCGCCGGCAAAAGCACGATCATGAAATCAATCATCGGTCTTTTGCGGTTTGAAGGCAGCATCTTCATCGGCGGATATTCCCCTGCGGACAGCGAGGCGAGAAGAATGCTCGGCTATATTCCCGAACTGCCGGCGCTGTATCCGAATCTGACCGTATGGGAACATATGGAATTCCTGGCCAGGGCGTATAAGCTGAAAAATTACCGCGATAAGGCGGAAGCATTGCTGAAGCGGTTTGAATTATATGATCACCGGAAGAAGTTCGGCGATGAGCTTTCCAAAGGCATGCAGCAGAAGCTGAATATCTGCCTCGGTCTGCTTCCCGAACCGCAGATTCTTCTGCTGGATGAACCGATGATCGGTCTGGATCCGCATGCGATCAAGGAAGTCAGAAGCCTGATCCTGGAACTGCGGGAAGAGGGCAGAACCATTCTGCTGAGCACGCATATCATCGACAGCGTAGATATGCTGTGGGACAGAACGATTATCATGCAGAACGGCAGTCTGAAGGCAAATGTCACAAGGGAAGAGCTGGAGGAAAGCGGCCGGTCACTGGAGGATCTGTTTTTCGCGGTGACGGAGGGACTCGAACGGGACGATGTATCGGAAACAGTCCGGGAGAGTGAAGAATGAGACTGTTTCTGTATTATACGCTGCACTCACTGGTCAATCAGCTGAGGAAGCTGATGAAAACATGGGTGCTGGTTCTGATTTTATCCTGCGGCCTGATCGGCGGACTGATCGGGTACGGCGCCGGGACGCTTTCCGAGGTATCGGAAAACATGGAGGAACCGGCGGCGGAAACCATTGAAGCGGCGGAAAATGAATTTGCATTTCATATGCCGGAAGAGGTCGGAACGGATGATCTGATTGAACTGGCGGTATCCGGCGTCGTTCTGCTCGTACTCGGCTTTGAGGCGGCGACCGCCAGGAAAAATGCCGCATCGATCTTCCTGCCCGGGGATGTGACGATGCTGTTTGCCTCACCGCTGAAGCCGCAGTCGGTGCTGATGTTCCGTCTGGGTACCCAGCTTTCGGCCGCGCTTGCCGGATGCATCTGGATGCTGTTTCAGCTGCCGAATCTCATTCTGAATGCGGGGATGACGCTGAGCGGTGCGCTCGGTCTGATCATCGCCTGGGGATTTCTGAATGTATTCGGCAAATTCCTGCAGGTTCTGATCTTTCTGCTTTCTTCCTCTTCCCGTCTCATCCGCAGACATGACACGCATCTGGTGATCGGAACGGGGCTGGTGATTCTGGCCTGCTTCGGGGCTTTTTATATGATGCAGGGGGGAAATCTGCTTGTTTCCGCCGTACGCTTTTTCAATGCGCCGGCCAGTACATATATTCCGGTATACGGTTGGCTGAAGGGACTGATCCGGGCGATGCTGAAGGGGAATCTGCTTTCCGCTTTGTTCTATGCAGGTCTGATGGCCGGGGCGTGCGCAGTGCTGGTTATGCTGATATACCGGATTCATGCGGATTATTATGAGGATGCTCTGAAAAAGACGGAGGAAACGGCCGCAAGACTGGAAGAGATCAATGACGGACGCGTGCATGTCCGCAAACGGAAAAAGAAAAAAGGTGTCGCCGAAGAAACGGAGATGAGAGGCTTCGGGGCATCGGTATATTATTTCAAGGCAATGCATATCCGCAGGCGCAGTGCAATCCGCGGACTGTTTACCAAAACCGGGATTACATATCTGCTGGCTTCCGCCGGATTCAGCGTTTTCCTGCGGATTGTGGCCGGCGTCAGGGATATCATCTGGATCGTCCTTCTGCTGGGCGTGTTTGTATTCTACCGCTCGCTTGGAAATGAGATGAATGAAGACGCCGCAAAGCCGTACTTTGTGCTGATACCGGAATCCTCATGGAAAAAGCTGTTCTTCTCGCTGGCCGGGGGATGTGCGTCCTGTTTTCTGGATGTTGTTCCGGCGCTGTTTGTCAGTGCGCTGATTCTCGGCGCTTCGCCATGGGAGATCTATGCATGGCTGCCGGTGCTGGTTTCGGTGGACGCATATGCTTCCTGTATCCGGACGTTCATGGATCTTTCCATTCCCGAATCCGTCGGAAAACAGGTAAAGCAGATGCTGATGGTGATGTTCATGTATTTCGGTCTGCTTCCCGATATTGCAATCATGGCAGTCGGAATGACGCTGAAGCATACTGCCTATGCCGGTTTTGCATCAGCGGCTCTGAATCTGTTTCTTGCGGGGCTGTTCTTCTCGCTTGCGGGCATGTACCGGGATCCGGTACAGGGAAAACGCATCAGGCTGAAAGAATCACTGGGCAGCATCGAGGAAGAAAAGAAGATATACAGCCGGATCGGCTTCAGCGCATCAGCGTTCCTTGCGGTATCTTCCGGTCTGCAGATCCTGCTGAGCAGGACCGTAACTCTTCCGGAAGGAAATCCCTGGCTGCGGTGGGCAATGGTTTTTGCGCCGATTTATGCGGCCGGCGTTCCGGCGGCACTTATGGCGCTGCACGGGATGAAAAGGGAAGTGCCGGTGCGGAAGAACATGCGGCTCAGGGATTTTGCGGATGCCTTTGCCGTATGCATCTTCCTGATGTACAGCGGGAATATTCTCGGGATCGCCGTTACTTCCGCCCTGAAGCGCTTCTTCGATATCACTTCCGCCAATGCCGCAACGGATCTTGCTGCGCAGGGATCCGTATGGATGCGGCTTGTGTTCATGGTGATCCTGGCACCGTTCTTCGAGGAATTTATATTCCGCGCCCAGTTCACTTCACGCATGCGGCCGTACGGGGAAACGGCGGCGGTTGTCACCGGAGCGCTGATGTTCGGGCTGTTCCACGGGAATCTGAACCAGTTCTTCTACGCTTCCATGATCGGGCTGGTGCTCGGCTATGTGTATATCCGTACCGGAAAGCTGCGCTATACCGTTGCCCTGCATATGATGATCAACTTCCTCGGGGGCATCGCCGGACCCGAACTGATCAGAGTTACGGAAGGGGATATGTTCACCGCGGACGGTATTACCCGCTCCGGTATTCTTCTGAGCATCTATATCTGCCTGCTGATCGGCACTGCACTGATCGGATTTGTGCGCCTGTGCCTGCGGATGCGGACGCTGAAAACTGAGACGGCAGAAAAGGAAATCATTTTCCGCAGAGGCATAAGGGCTGCCTGGGTCAATCCGGGCATGCTGCTGTTTACGGCCGGGTGTCTCATTCTGTTTGCATTATCGATGATATAAAAAGGTCAGATGACCTTTTTTGGTTATGCGTTGCTGTCCGGATGCCATTGCCGCGACCAGCCGATGCCGAAGCATCCCGGTCCGGTATGGGCGCAGATGCTGAAGGGAAGCGGATCGGAGGCGATGGGATACTCCGGGAAAGCTTCCGAAACTTCCTTTTCCCATTCTGCCGTGAATTCCTCATCCATGCCCGACCATGCCGTATGCAGGATGATATGGACGTGATCTTCCAGCTGTTCCAGATCGTTTTTCAGCGTTTCCAGCAGGATATGCTTTGCCTTGCGGACGGATCTGCAGATGCTGAAGGCGTCGAGCTTTCCGCCCATGATCTTCAGGATCGGATGCACTTTGAGCAGGGAACCCAGTGCCGAAGCGGCAGGCGTGATTCTGCCGGTACGGCTCAATGTATGCAGGGAATCCACCATGATGTAGATTCCGTTGTCATCGGCATGCGCTTCCAGCATTGAACAGATTTCCTGCGCATGCATTCCCGCTTCCGCCATGCGCAGGGCATCGAGAACCGACTGTTTCTGGGTGACGGAGATTCTCCGGTTGTCGGCGGTATATACCGGCAACCGGTATTCACTGCAGAGCATCTTTGCGGTCTGACATGCGGAGGAAAGGGCGGAGGACATCGGAATATAGACAATGTCTTCAAATGTTTCCGCAAGTTCAGAAAAAATCCGGATCAGTTCGCCGGCGGAAGGCTGGGAGGTAATGATCTTAGAATCTTCCCGGCCCTGTGCTTCGAAAAAGAAATCCGGCGTGATGCTGCTTTCGTTATAGGAAATCTGATCGATCATGACCGGCATCTGGATCAGGGTGATTCCGAGTCTGGAAGCCTCCTGAACGGTGATGCCGGAATTGGTATCAGTGACAATTGCTGTTTTTCTGTTCATGTAAATTGCTGTATCCCCGATGATTCTTTAAAATAGTATCGTAACTATTATAAGGTTTTGTTATGAGACACATATGGGGTATTTGTATATGCGTATGAAATCAAGGGGACATTTTGTTGTAAAAGATTCACTGACCGAGGCGCTGCTGCAGCTGATGAGCGAAAAGCCGTTTGCCGAGATCACGGTGACGGAGCTGACCGATAAGGCAGGCATCAGCCGGGCAACCTATTACCGTAATTATTCATCCAAGGAAGAGATTATCTCCGGCTTTATGACCCGCATGATTGATGATTTCCATAAAACATACAATATTACAAAGATCGCCGACCGCTTTGTCCGGGAATATGCCGATTATATGCTGGAATATACCCGGAAATACAATGCGCTTCTCCATCTGGTCTATGATTCCGGTCTTTCATCCATTTATCTCGGATGTCTGAACCGGTATGTCCTGAAGAAACACAGTGAGGAAATACAGTCGGAAAAGGATTATTATCTGCTTCTGGGATACTGCGGGGCGGAATTCAACCTGATTTTCAGCGGTGTGATTGCCCGGGAAGGAGACCGGCAGGTTGATCCCGAAGAGATTTCCGTCATGTTTGAAAGTGCATAAGCTCATGCAAACAGGCAGGGGCGGAAACCGGAAATCTGTGCTAGAATGAAACGAGTTTACGGAGAAATGTATGTCGCTATTGCTGAACAGTATCCTCAGCAGCACTTCGCTGCCTGATATTTTCGAAACCGCACAGATTGAACGGGTGCGTTTTTTCAGGCATGATTCCCATGCCGAAATCACAATCCGCACATCCCGTTTTCTGACATACAGCGAATATGAAGATCTTCAGGATGAACTGGATACGCTGCTTCAGCTGAAGACCGAAGTCATGATCATTCCCGAAACATGCCGTCCGGGAGCGGCGGAAATCCAGAAATACCTGGAGTCCTTTTCCTATACGGATCCGGTGCTTTCCGCTTTCCGGAGTGCGGTTATCCGCTATGAAGAGAAAGAGGACAGACTTGCTTTCCTGTTCCCGGATGAAGGTGAACGGCATCAGGCACAGTCCTGTGATGATAAAGTCCGCGGAATGCTCGGACGGATCGGTCTCGGGAATCTGGAAACTGTCTACGATATGGCAGTACTTGCCCCGGCATTCGTGGATGATGTTCATCTGGATATGCCGGCAAAGAGCGCGCCGGCACCCGAAAAGCCGCAGAAGAAGAAATACTACCGTCAGAAGATGGAGGATTATTCCCATATCTCCCTGAAGGATGCAGGCACCCCGATGGAGAACATCCAGTTTGAAGGGGAAGTTTTCGCAATTGAGGATTTTGAAGTCCGTTCCACAAAGAAGCTGATCCAGAGCCTGTCCGTATTTGACGGTGAGGATGCGATCATCGTCAAGCGTTTTGAAGGCAGGCTGTTCAGCCGTGAGGAACTGTCCGAAATAAAGGAAGGCGACCGGATCCATGTCTACGGATCGATCGTCAATGACAAGTACGCCAATGATCTGGTCTGTGAAGCCCAGCAGGTGGAAAAGCTGGATCCCGTGAAAGTAACGGATCCGGCGCCGGAAAAGCGCGCCGAGCTGCATATGCATACGAACATGAGTGAAATGGATGCCGTATGTGAAGCGGAAGCGGTTGTGAAATATGCCTGGAATCTGGGACACCGCGGCATTGCGATCACGGACCATGCGGATGTGCAGTCGTTCGTCAAAGCCTATAATACCGCCGCAAAGCTGAAGAAAGGGACGGACCGGGATTTCAAGGTGATCCTCGGATGCGAGGTCAACATGGCGGACGACCGCCTGACGATTGTCAGAAACTCCTGCGATACGCTGCTGGATGACGCCTGCTATGTCTGCTTTGACCTTGAGACAACCGGACTTTCCGCCAAATACGATTCGATTATCGAATTCGGCGCGGTACGCATGCGCCACGGCGCAGTGGAGGACAGGCTTCAGATGTTTGTGAAGCCGCCGTTCCCGATCCCGCCGTTTATTACCGCAAAAACAAATATCTCCAATGAGATGGTCAGGGATGCGCTGCCTTTCAGCGAGGCTGCGGACCGTATCCTGGAGTATATCGGTGATGATGTGCTTGTCGCCCATAATGCCACATTCGACTATTTCTTCCTGAACGATGAACTGCGCAGAATCGGCAGGGAACCGATAAAGAACACTGTTATCGATACATTGGACATGGCCAGAGCCGTGCTCAGGGAGCGCCGTGCATACCGTCTCGGCAATATTTCGAGATATTACCATATTGCGTATGACGAGGAAGTAGCCCATCGTGCCGATTATGATGCCGAAGCACTGGCGGGAGTTTTCATGTGCCTGCTCAAGGATGCTTCGAAGATGGGAGCGAAGACCATTGATGACCTGCAGAATGTGATTCAGGATGATGAAGCATACAAAAAAGTCAGAAGATCGCATGTATGCCTGCTGGCAAAGAATAAGGAAGGCCTGAAATCCATCTATAAGCTGGTGACCGAGTCGAATACAAAAACGCTTGCAGTGATGGGCAAATCCGCAAAGGAAGACGCCGAAGTCGCGGCCGAGCCGAGAGTGCTGCGTTCTTCCATTGAGAAGTGCCGTGAGAATCTGATTATTACCTCCGCATGCTATAACTCGGAGCTGTTTGAACTTGCCTGCAACGGGGACGATGAGCGTTTCCGCAGATGCATGGAGTTTTATGATGTCATCGAACTGCAGCCCCTCAGCAACTTTACCGTCTTCCTGGCGATGGGCAATGTGCCCGATAAAGAACGTCTTAAGACCGTCATGAAGCGGATCATTGACATGGCGCAGAAGCTCGGCAAGCCGGTCGTTGCGACCAGCGACGCCCATTACTGCTCGCCTCAGCAGAAGATGTTCCGCGATGTCTATATCATGTCCCAGGGCGTCGGCGGCGCCGTGCATCCGCTGTATATCCGCGATGATAATCTGCGCTATCGGACAAAGAATCCCGACCAGCACATCCGTCTGACGAATGAAATGATGGAAGAATTTGCCTGGCTGGAGGATCCGCAGCTGATCCATGAAATCGTGATTGACAATGTCAACCGGATCTTTGATGCGGTTGATGAGATCCGCCCGGTTCCGGCAGGCACATTCCCGCCGACCATTGAGGGTTCGGATGACAAGCTGCGTGAGATCTGTCATAACACGGCAATGAATATGTACGGATTTGAGGGAAAGGTTCCCGATCTTGTAAAAGACAGACTGGACGGGGAACTGGACAACATTATCCGCAACGGTTTCGGCGTGCATTACTATATCGCCCATCTGCTTGTCAAAAAATCCAATGAGGACGGCTATGTGGTCGGCTCCAGAGGTTCCGTCGGATCGTCGTTCACCGCGACGATGTCCGGCATTACCGAAGTCAATCCGCTGCCGCCGCATTATCTCTGCCCGCACTGTCATTACAGCGAGTTTATCGATGATCCTGCGGTGAAGTCCGGATTTGACCTGGAAGATAAGGTCTGTCCGCACTGCGGCACCGTGATGCACGGAAACGGACACAACATTCCGTTCCAGACCTTCCTGGGATTCAATGCCGACAAGACGCCGGATATCGACCTGAACTTCTCAAATGAATATCAGTGGCGTGCCCATGCGTTCATCCGCGAAGTATTCGGAGAAAAGCATGCATTCCGCGCCGGAACGATCGGCACCGTTGCCGAGAAAACCGCATACGGCTATGTTTCGGGATACTGCGAAAAAATGAATATTCCGAATATGCGCCGGCCGATGCGCGATTACCTGGCAAAGGGATGCCAGAATGTCAAGCGCACAACCGGACAGCATCCCGGCGGCATTATCATCATTCCCGAAGAATATGAAGCCGAAGACTTCACGCCCGTGCAGTATCCGGCCAACGATCCTTCCGCCGACTGGAAGACAACGCATTACGACTTCCATGATATTCATGACAACGTGCTGAAATTTGATATTCTCGGCCATGTCGATCCGACGGCGATGCGTTTGCTGCAGAACATTGCCGAAGTCAAGCCGCTGGATATCCCGATGAACGATCCGGAAACGCTGAGCCTGTTCTATGAAGATACGGCGCTGAAGGCGGATCCGAAGCTTTACCACCAGGAGACCGGCGCGCTCGGCCTGCCGGAATTCGGCACAAGGACCACCCGTCGGGTTCTGGAAGAAACGCGTCCGCATCATTTCTCCGATCTTGTCATTATTTCCGGTCTTTCCCACGGCACCGATGTCTGGGCCGGAAACGCCCAGGTGCTTGTCCAGCAGGGACACCCGCTGAGCGAAGTCATCGGATGCCGCGACGATATCATGACCTATCTCCTGGAAAAGAATCTGGAGCCGATTGACGCCTTCAAGACCATGGAGGATGTCCGTAAGGGCAGAGGCCTGCGTCCCGATCAGGAAGAGAACATGAAGGCGCACAATGTTCCGGACTGGTATATCGAATCATGCAAGAAGATCAAGTACATGTTCCCGAAGGCGCATGCGGTTGCCTATGTCATGATGGCGGTCCGCATTGCCTGGTATAAAGTGCATGAGCCCTGGAATTTCTATGTGCAGTATCTCTCACTGCGGTGCGACGCCTATGAAATCGAGACGATGACAAAGGGCATCGACGCGGTGCGCTCGCGCATGCAGGATATCCAGACCCGCATGAATGACCGCTACAGCAGCAACCCCGTGTCCAATAAGGAACGGGCGCTGTTTGATACGCTTGAAGTATGCGAGGAAATGCTTGCCAGAGGCTACCGCATCAGCAATGTCGATCTGTACCGCTCGCTGGCAACGACATTCCGTGCGGATCCGGATGACCATCATGTCATCATTCCGCCGTTTGTCGTGATCGACGGACTCGGCGCCAACGTCGCAAGATCCGTTGAGGAAGCGCGGACGCGCGGTGAATTCCTGTCCAAGGAGGATCTGGTCCGCAGGACGCAGCTTTCCGCTGCGCTGATGAGAAAGCTGGAAGTGCTCGGATGCCTTGAGGGCATGCAGGAAAGAAACCAGATGAGCCTGTTCTGAAATTGACCGGTCAGTTTTGCGGTTATATCATATAATAGTGTTATCGATTCATTTAAGTATCAGGAGGGACGGACATGGCAAGCAAAGATCACAGTCTGGATGAGAAAATCGTCGATGCAGCGCGGAACGAATTTCTTGAAGTGGGATACCGGAACGCGTCCATGCGCAAAATCGCCGCAAGAGCCGGCATCACGACCGGAGCTCTGTATACCAGATATGAAAACAAGGATGTCCTGTTTGCCTCCCTCGTATATGAAACCGGCATGCTGTTTGAGAAGGAGTTCTCCGCACTGAAGCCGGAACATTACCAGATCGCGATCCGGGAAGGAAAGTTCTCCCAGCTGAGCGCCCATGAAGCGGGCAGACTGCTGGACATTATATACAGCCATCACGATGAATGCTATCTGCTGTTCTGCTGTTCGGAAGGAAGCACGGCCGAAAAGTATTACCCGCTGCTGGTCAAGAACAAGGCCAGGGCAATTGCCCGCTATATGAACGCGGCCGGCAATCCTGTGACCCGGGATACCGTGGAGATGCTGACGGCAGCCCAGTACAGTTATTTTGTCGAAGTCCTGCGCAGAAAGTACACGCGGGAACAGGCCGGGGAACTGTTCCGGAATGTTCTGAAGTTCTGCGATGCCGGCTGGCTGGCACTTGTGCAGTAAATTTGTGAAAATTTACTTGCGGAGTGCAGAGAAATAGGTTATATTTCATTTCGTAACAAGGAGTGCGCGAGCACTCCTTCGTGTTTGTCAGGGAGGATTATGGAGAATAACACGAAACTGTTGGAAGCGGTTGAAGCTGTGCTGGAGCCGATGCATGTGAAGCTCTGGGAGCTGACATGGACCGGTGATCATGTACTTCAGGCGGCGATTATGAAGGAGGACGGCACTATGGATCTGGATACCTGTGCCGAAGTCAGTGAAGCGCTGTCGGAAATGCTCGATGAAAAAGATCTGGTTTCCGGTGCATATACACTGGAAGTATGCAGTCCCGGTGCGGAACGTGAGATCCGTGATCTGGAAGAACTGAAAACAAAAGAGGAACCCTATGTATTTATCAGGACAGTGCATCCTGTCGGGAAGATGAAAGAACTGACAGGAACCGTACTTTCCTTCACAGACGGTGTGATTACGCTGGAGTACCGCGACAAGGCGGCGAAGCGCAAGGCGGAAATCACAGCAGACAATATTGAGTTTATCCGCTATGCGGTAAAGTTTTAAAGAGGAGATAGTAACTGTATGGAACTCAGATACAAGGACATGATCAAAGCGCTGAATGCAATTGAGGACGAGCGCCGGATTCCGGAATCCGTGATCATCGATGCGCTGAAGGAAGCAATGGCAAAAGCGTACAAGAAGGACGCCGAGCTTTCCGATATCAATGTCGAAGCGGAAATCAACGAGAAGAAACAGACCATCGACATCTATCAGATCTACAACATTACGGAGAATGTTGAAGACGATGAGCTGGAGATGGAACTCGAGGACGCCCGTCAGTATGATCCGGAAGCAGTGCTCGGGGGAACAGTACGCCGCAAGGTGGAAATCACCGAGATGAGCCGTGCGGCAGCGACGCTGGCAAGAAACGTAATGCGCCAGAAGATCCGCGAAGCCGAAAAGGTTGCCGTCTACAATGAATATATCGACCAGAAAGACGATATGGTGCTCGGAATCATCGAATCCGTGAAGGACAAGTTCACGCTCGTCAATCTCGGCAAGACAGTTGCCATGATGCCGCGTTCCGCGGAGATCCCCGGTGAGCGTCTCAGCGAAGGCCAGAAGATCCGCGTCGTCATCACCGAGGTCAACAAGGACACAAAGGGATCCCAGGTGCTTGTTTCCAGAGCAGATCCGATGCTGGTGCGCAGACTGTTCGAAAAGGAAGTGCCGGAAATCTTCCAGGGAATTGTTGAAATCAAGGCAATTGCCCGTGAAGCCGGTGAAAGAACAAAGATGGCGGTCATGAGCCACAATGCGGAAATCGATCCGATCGGCGCATGCATCGGCCAGCGTGGTTCCCGTGTCCAGGAAATTATAGATGAACTGCACGGAGAGAAGATTGACATCTTCCAGTGGAATGAAGATATTACCCAGCTTGTCAAGAACGCTCTGGCGCCGGCGGAAATCAAGGCCGTGCTCCCGGGAGAGGATGAGCGCAGCCTGCTGGTTATCGTTGACGCCGACCAGCTGTCGCTGGCCATCGGCAAGCGCGGCAAGAATGCAAGGCTTGCGGTCAAGCTGACCAACCATAAGATTGACATCAAGACCCGTGAAGAACTCGAAGAAATGGGCAAGGATTACGATACGCTGGTAGCGGAAGCCGAAGTCAGACTCGAGGCGATGAGACGCGAACGCGAACGCCGTGAAATCGAGCGTCTGGAAGCAGAGGCAAGAGCCGCCGAAGAAAAGCGCATGGCTGCACTTGCGGCGCTGGCTGAACAGAGAGCGGCGGAAGGCGTCAGTGAAGAGCCGGAAGAGCTGATCCCTGAGGAAATGCAGGAAGCGGTTGCCGAAAAGATTCATACCGAATTTGCCATGAAGCAGGATGAAGAAGAGCATGAGGAAGAAGCTCCTGCCGCAGAACCGGTTCAGGAAGCCGCAGAGGCTGCAGAACCGGCAGCGGAAGAAGAACCTGTACAGGAGGCAGAAGCCGTAGAAGAGCCTGCAGTGAGCGAACCTGAAGCAGAAGAAGAGGAAGAAGAAACCGCTGAACCTGCGAAGCAGCCCGGCAGAACCCGTGCGAATCTGGAAGAGATGGCCAGCAAGAACGACTATGTTTCCGTCTTTGAGAAGTTTGCCAATACTTCCAAGCCGAAGACAGCCGAAAAGCCGAAGCGCAGAAAGCGCAAGAGCGATGAAGATGAATTCAAGACCAGAAACAAGGATCTTGAAGCGATGCTGAAGAAAGATATCAATCCGGACTTCAAGCCTGTCTATACACAGGAAGAACTGGATGAAATCGAATACCAGCAGGAACTGGAAGAGGAAAGCCAGTACGACATCGACTACGATGAGTATGAAGACTACTATCGTGACGATGAGGAGAACATGTAGTGCCGAAAAAAATACCGATGCGCAGATGCGTTGCGACCGGTGAGCAGCTTCCGAAAAAGGAGCTGCTGAGAATCGTCCGGACAACGGAAGGAACCGTTGAGGCGGACCTGAGCGGAAGAATGAACGGACGCGGCGCCTATATTAAAAAAGATCCGGAAGCCCTGGCAAGGGCAAAGAAGACCAGAGCACTCGAGAAGGCGCTTGAAGTATCCATCAGCGAAGAAGTATATGAGCGGATACTTCAGGTGATCGAAAACGATGCGGCAGGTCATATGGGAAAGAGGTGAATGAACCATAAGTTTTCTCAGGCCTTATGAGCCTGAACCGTAAGAAAGAGAGGATAACGCATGCCAAAGAAACAGAAACCGGCAAATAAGAAACCCAGCCGTCCGAATAACAGCAGCCGCAATAACGGAAATGCGAATAACGGACGTTTCACAAGAGGTCAGGGCCAGAAGCGCAGGGAGGAAATCAAGGCGATTACCTACTCTGACGGCATTACCGTTGCGGAACTCGCAGCGAAGTGCGGAAGAAACGCCAGCGACATCATCAAAGTGCTGTTCATGGAAGGCAAGATGGTCACCATCAACAGCGCTCTGGATGACGACATGGTGGAAACCGTATGCCTGACATATGATATTGAACCGACCAAGGTCAAGGAACGCGAGGAAGACAGCCTGGAAGATGAAGAACCGGATGATCCGGCGCTTCTCGAAGAGCGTCCTCCGATCGTTACCGTCATGGGACACGTTGACCATGGCAAGACCACGCTGCTTGACAGCATCCGTATGACCAAGGTTGCCTCCGGGGAAGCCGGCGGCATCACCCAGGCAATCGGCGCCTATCAGGTGGAAGTCCGCGGAAGAAAAGTTACATTCCTTGATACTCCGGGCCACGAGGCATTTACAGCCATGCGTGCCCGCGGCGCCAAGGTAACGGATATTGCGGTCATCGTTGTCGCAGCGGATGACGGCGTCATGCCGCAGACACGCGAAGCGGTGGATCATGCAAAAGCAGCGGATGTTCCGATGATTGTCGCCGTCAATAAAATGGACAAGCCGACAGCCAATCCCGATCGTGTCATGAATGAGATGTCGGATCTCGGCATCATGCCTGAGGAATGGGGCGGAGATACCATCTTCGTACCGATTTCCGCAAAAACCGGCATGGGCATCGATGATCTGCTGGAAACCATCATGACGGTTGCGGATGTCAGGGAACTCAGGGCAAATCCGAAGCGTCTTTCCACCGGTACGGTCATTGAAGCCAAGCTGGATAAGGGAAGAGGTCCGGTCGCAACCCTGCTGGTGCAGAACGGCACGCTCGAACAGGGGCAGCCGGTTGTAGTCGGAACGTGCTTCGGCCGTGTCAGAAAGATGACGGACGAAAACGGACGCGAACTGAAAACAGCGCTTCCCAGCACCCCTGTGGAGGTCATCGGTTTGAACGATGTTCCGGCAGCGGGTGATGTATTCCGTGCCTATGACAATGAAAAAGAAGCCAGAGCACTGGCTGAGCGCAGAGCGAGAAGAAAGATCGAACAGCAGAGAAGAAAGACTTCGGCTATGAGCCTTGAAGATCTCTCCAGAGAAATCGAAGCAGGTGAGATCCAGGAAATCCCGGTCATCATCAAGGCCGATGTCCAGGGCTCCGCGGAAGCCGTGAAGAGTTCCATGGAAAAGCTGGATGTCAAGGGCGTCAAGGTCAATGTCATTCACAGTACAGCCGGTGCGATCAGCGAGAGCGATATCATGCTGGCGGATGCTTCCAAGGCTATGATTATCGGCTTCAACGTCAGACCGGACGCAAATATCCGCCGCAAGGCAGAAGAAGCCGGCGTTGAAATCCGTCTGCACAATATTATCTATAAAGCTACCGAGGAAATGGAAAACGCCATGAAGGGTATGCTGGCACCGGTTTATGCCGAAGTTGTCATCGGCCAGGCGGAAATCCGTGAGACATACAAGGTATCCAAGATCGGTACAATCGGCGGCTGCATGGTTACCGACGGCAAGCTGGTATCCGGATGCGGCATCCGTGTCATCCGTGACGGCATCGTTGTCTATACCGGAAAGCTTGGCTCCCTGAAGCGCTTCAAGGATGACGCCAAGGAAGTCGTCAGCGGCTACGAATGCGGTATTACGGTTGCCAACTATAACGATATCAAGATCGGTGATACGCTCGAAGCATACCAGGAACAGGAAGTTCAGCAGGAGCTCTGATCTATGGCAAGCATCAAGCAGAAACGGCTGGAAGGGATTATCCGCAAGGATATCTCCGATATTATCCAGTTTGATCTGAAGGATCCCGATGTCGGTTTTGTAACGATTACCGATGTGAAGGTCTCCAGCGATCACAGCTACGCGACTGTCTATGTCACATTTCTCGGACAGTCACCGAGAGCTCAGGCAGGGCTCAGAGCGCTGAACCGTGCCCGCGGCTTTATCCGCTCGCAGCTTTCCCAGATGCTCGATATCAGAAGGACGCCGGAACTGACGTTCAAGCTGGATACGGCAATGGAAAACGGCCGGCACATTGATGAAATCATTGCGAAGATTCATCAGGAAGAGGCGGAATCCAAAACAGATAACGGAAATGAGGAACAGTGAAAAACTGTTTCTTATTTTTTAAAGCCGTTTTTGCACATGAGTGCTAACCTGAATATAATGTAGATGGTTCAAGCGAACCTAGAAAGATTATTCAGGCAGGCAACTAAGATCTTGTGCGTGGTGGCCTGCTTAGTTGTCTGCCTGAGTACGGGCCACCACCCATGAAAAATAATAAATATCGTTCACAGTCCCGGAAGGCAACTCCTTGGGACTCTTTGGACGAGCTTTCATCATCGCAGGAGTTTATCCGTCGTGAAACGAAGCAGCATTACGACCAAAGGCATAAGAAGCTTTCAGAGGCAGGTGAAACCGATCTGATTAATTCCTTTATTCCGGACGAATGTCCCTTTTGCCATGAGAAGCATTTCAAAAGAAATGGATTTAATCCGAATGGAGTCCAAAAGTATTACTGCACTGATTGCAGAAGCAGTTTCCTGCCTACCACAGGGACAGTATTTCAGGATCATAAGATCCCGATCACTGAATGGATTGAATACTGGAGAAACCTGTTTCAGTATCTGAGTCTGAGTGCAGATTCCTGGAATAACAAAAATGCCTTTACCACTTCCAAATACTGGTTTAAAAAGACCTGTATGCTTTTATCTCATATCCAG
>SVBN01000002.1 GCA_015058875.1 Erysipelotrichaceae bacterium
CTCTGTGGAACGCAGAGCTCAGAGTCCTGTGGAGGATGGTTCCACTGCAGTGATGCCGTTGGGCATCATATGTAAGAACCCACCTGTGAAGCAGGAAGCCTGTGACTTCAGTCACAGGTAGTTCACCCTCCGCATCTTCAGTATAAATATCCGGCAATTTGTCTTTTTCCCGTTAATTGACTCCTTGCAAAAGCATTCCGTGAAATATGGTATGATACTCAAGGAGTTTTTTTTATGCTGGATATTACTTTGCTCGGATGCGGAGGCACGATGCCTCTTCCCGGCAGATGGCTGACATCACTGATGGTCAGATGCCGGGGGAAGAATATACTGATTGACTGCGGAGAAGGAACACAGATTGCCCTGAAAGAAGCAGGGCTGAGCGCACATGATATCGATGTGATCCTTCTGACGCATTTTCATGGTGATCATGTCATGGGACTGCCGGGGATCCTGATGTCCATGGGAACTTCCGGAAGAACGGAGCCGGTGGTTGTCGTCGGTCCGAAGGGACTGACGGATATCGTTCCAAAGCTGTGCGTTGTGGCAGGTTTCCCGTTTCAGCTGCTCGGACACGAACTCAGCGGGAAAGAAGAAATACTTGAGGTACCCGGATTCACCGATTATCATATCCATGCGTTCCGGGTGGCTCACAGCGTAGAAACCTGGGGTTATTCCCTGGTACTGGACAGAGCCGGAAAGTTCAATGCGGGAAAGGCAAAGGAACTGAATATTCCGCTGAAATACTGGAACAGACTGCAGAAAGGCGAAACGATTGAAACGGAGGAAGGTATATTCACACCGGACATGGTGCTGGGTGCACCGAGAAAAGGACTGAAGGTTGTGTATGCGACTGATACAAGACCGTGTGATTCCCTGCGTCAGGAAGCAGTGGGTGCGGACCTGCTGATCTGCGAAGGAATGTACGGATCCGATGAAAAGCAGTACGCGGCATCCGTCAAAAAACATATGACCTTTTCCGAAGCGGCGCAGATTGCTTCGGACGCACAGGTGAAGCAGCTCTGGCTGACCCATTACAGTCCCTCCGAGCAGAATCCGGAGGCGTGGATGGAACAGACCCGGAAGATCTTTGCGGAAACATATCCCGGATCAGACGGGAAGAGCATCACCCTGAATTTTGAAGAATAAACGATTTCTTTTACCGGCACCCGGAAGTGCCGGTTTTTGATGAAAATGCGATATTTACCGCATTCATTGAAGCATAATGATCCGTTCTTCAAATATAATGAAGTAAGAAAAGCAGGAGGCCCGCCGCACAATGACAATTACATACGTTATGACAGCCAGCGTGCTGATCATTTGCCTGACACTGATGCTGTGGGATGTGATCCGCAAACTGAAGAACAGTGAACACATGACAATCTCCATGATTCTGATCGGAACCAGTATTTTCTATGTACTGATGGACTGCCTCTGGATTGTGGAGTATACTGCCGTATCTTTCAACAGGGGTCTGTTTATCCTGCTGAACTGCCTGTTCTATCTGGTGTATATCACGCTGCCGTATATCTGGTTTCTTTTCGCGAAGCATTTTTCCGGCAGCCGTCTGAATTCCCGGAAATGGAATATGCTCTTCGCGCTTCCGTGGCTGTTCAATCTGGCGCTCGTTGTTCTGACGATGTCAGGTTTCGGTATACTCTGGGAGATCGGTGACAGTGCGAACCGGTATGCCAGAGGTCCGCTGTTCGGTATCTTCACTAACCTCAATCTTGTCTATTATTTTATTCCGGTCATCGCGATCCTGTATCTGATTCGTACCGGAAAAGGTGCGGAAAACAAAACGCTGCGGACAACGCTCGGATTCTCTGTCATTCCCGCACTCGGAGTTTTCATCTATACCTACTGGATCCCGGTGGAAGCGATTTATCCGTTCCAGCCGTGCTGTTTCTTTATCGGCGTCATGTTTGCCTATATCCTGCTTCTGTCGGAAGTGTATAAAGATGCGGAAAATGAGAATGTCAGACTGGCGGAAGAAGCCAGGGCGGCGACACAGCTGGCGGATCTGATGGGATCGGTCGGCGCCCTGCTGACCAACATGCCGGCGATGTCCTTTTCCAAGGATGCGGAAACCGGCGTATATCTTGCCTGCAATCAGTCCTTTGCGGAATATGCGCATAAAGAATCTCCGGAGCAGGTCGTCGGACTGAAGGATCATGATATTTTCGATCCTGTGACCGCGCAGCACTTCGTGGACGATGACCGCAAAGCGCTGGAAATGAGTGAACCGTATATCTTCTTTGAAGATGTGCCGGATGCGGCAGGCGTTCTGAGACATCTGCAGACGACCAAAATGACATTCAATGATGGCCAGGGAAGGCTGTGTCTGCTTGGCATGTGCGTGGATGTCACGGAGATGACTAGGGCGAAATCTGCGGAGGCGGAAGCCCGTGTAAAGCAGCAGGAACTGGATGAGAAGCTGGCGCTGCATGAGCGGCTGATTGAGCAGGAGAAGAGAAGGGAACAGCAGATGCAGCTGATTACCGCACTGGCTTCCGATTACTGGAGCGTTTACTATCTGGAGCTGGATAAAAATGAAGGCGAGTGCTATCAGGCGCACTCCGCGATCGAGGGCGGGTTTAAAGTCGGAGACCGCTTCCCGTATCTGGAATCTGTCACGGCATACGCAAATCAGTATGTTACGGAAGCGTACCGGGATGAGTTCCTGAAATTCATTCAGCCGGAAGCCATCAGGGAAGGCCTGAAGAATCAGAGGGTTATTTCATATCTGTATATGGTAAACCGCGGGGGACAGGAAACCTATGAAATGGTTAAATTTGCCGGTGTCCGGCATCCCGAGGACAGGGATGATCATCTGGTTCATACGGTCAGTGCCTGCTTTACCGATGTCGATGCCGAAACAAGAAAGTCAATCGAGCAGAGTCAGGCATTGAGCGATGCCCTGATTTCCGCGAAGGAAGCCAGCCGGGCAAAGACAACCTTCCTGTCCAATATGTCGCATGAAATCCGGACACCGATGAACGCGATTATCGGACTGAATAATATTGCTGTGAATGATCCGGAAGTTTCCGATAAAGCCAAAGAGTATCTGGCCAAGATTGATACTTCCGCAAAGCATCTGCTGGGCATCATCAATGATATTCTGGATATGTCCAGAATCGAATCCGGCAGGATGGTCATCAATCATGAAGAGTTCTCATTCTCCAAAGCACTGGAACAGGTGAATACCATGATCAGCGGCCAGTGCCGTGACAAGGGACTGCATTATGAATGCCGTCTGCAGGGCAGAATTGACGATTATTATATCGGGGATGATATGAAACTGCGGCAGGTTCTGATCAATATTCTCGGCAATGCCGTAAAATTCACGCCTGAGGGAGGTACGGTTACCTTCACCGTGGAGGATGCCGCACGCTATGAAGACAAGGCGACGCTCCGGTTCCGGATTGCCGATACCGGAATCGGCATGAGTCCGGAATATCTGCCGCATATCTTTGAGGCGTTCTCCCAGGAGAATATCGCATCGGGCAATAACCTCGGAAGCACCGGTCTCGGCATGCCGATCACCAAAAGCATTGTTGAGCAGATGAACGGCAATATAGAGGTAGAAAGCGAGAAAGGTACCGGTTCTGTCTTTACCGTGACCGTAACGCTCGGGACCTCACAGAGAGAAAGCGGTGAACCGGATACGGACGCAATTCACCCGCATGAGATGGAAGTACTGGTGATCGATGATGATCCGATCGCCTGCGAACATGCAAAGCTGGTGCTCAGTCAGACCGGAATCCGCTGCGAAACGGCGCTGTCCGGAGCGGAGGCAGTGGAGATGGTGCGCATGCATCATGTCAGACGGGAAGATTATGATCTGATCCTGGTTGACTGGAAAATGCCGGAGATGGATGGAATCGAGACAACCAGAAAGATCCGGTCCATTGTCGGCCAGACCACACCGATCATTATCCTGACCTCATACAACTGGGATGATATCGCCGATGAGGCACGTACCGCAGGCGTGGACAGCTTTGTTCCGAAGCCGCTGTTTGCCGGAACGGTACTCGACGAATTCCGGGAAGCATTCCGGAAAAAGAACGAGCTGCTTCTTGCGAGCAAGGCAGATCTGAAAGGCAGAAGAATTCTCCTGGCGGAAGATGTGCAAATCAATGCCGAAATCATGTTAATGATACTGAGCGCAAGAGAGATTCAGGCGGATCTTGCCGAAAACGGACAGATCGCTCTGGAAATGTTCGAGGCCCATCCGGAAGGTTATTATGATGCAATCCTGATGGATATGCGCATGCCGGTGATGGACGGTCTGGAAGCGACAAGACGGATCCGTGCTCTGGACAGAACGGACGCAAAGCAGATACCGATGATCGCACTGACGGCAAATGCATTTGACGAGGATGTGCAGAGAAGCCTGCAGGCGGGACTGAATGCCCATCTCTCCAAACCGGTGGATGCCGAGGCACTCTTCAGCACACTGGAAAGCCTGATCCGATGACAGATACGGGGATGTGGGAAACCATATCCCTTTTTCAGATGAAAAAAAACACATCCCGGAGGATGTGCCGGACCGCTCAGGATCCCTGTGAAGCCGGATAGTCACCGATGTACATTGTATCCAGCATCAGATCAATGATATCTTCATGGCCTGCCGGACCGGATTTTGCAATGGAAAACTTCAGATCATCAAATCCGATAAAGGTCCATTCCGTATTTCCGTCATAATACCCGTAGTGCACGGGATGCCCGGCAAGGGTGTCTTCTTTTTCTTCCAGCCCGGTGCCGCAGACACCGAGGAAGCCGCGGTACAGGGAGACAATTTCCTGCCCGTTTTCCGATATATTCAGCATTTCCGTGTTTTCATCACATCTCAGTTCATATCTGCAGTCTGCGGGGATCTGAAATGTGACATAGTGATCATCCAGTTCGAAGATCACATCCTGCGTATTCGTCCGCATCGGGAAATGAATTACCAGCGGTTCCCTTTCATAATCACAGCCGGATGCTTCGATTTCAACTGTTTCCGGAAGTTCTGAAGGTGCCGGCGGGAGTTCGGGGGCCGGATCCTGGGCAGAGGCAGTGCATGCGCACAGCAGTATTGCCGGAAGAAATATCAGTACACGATTCATATACAGTGCTCCTTTGTCAAAGAACACAGGATCCGGGACGTTCGGGTCACAAGATTCTCGTCACTTTGTTTCCGGTACGCATCAGCGGTGTCCTGTTCAGTTCTGCCTGAGGATATCCGACAGCCAGTGAGGCATATACCTTCTCATTTTCTTCCAGTCCGAGTTCTCTCAGATATTCCGTAATGATTTCGTTCTCATTCAGCCATTTCAGCTGGTTGATCCAGCATGTGCCGAGGTCCAGCGCATTTGCCATGATCATCATATTTTCCAGTGCGCAGGAACAGTCGGCGATATTGTTGGAATAGTCTGCCTGATTGGCTGTCAGGATCAGCACCGGCGCATTGTAATGGAATACATATCCTCCTGCTTTGGAACGGTTAATGGAATTTGCCATGGAACGGTACATGCCCGGCGTGACTTCCATCTTTGAAAATTCCTGCGCTGCCAGCTCCGCCAGTTTTGAGAGTACTTCCCTGTTTTCTATGACGATGAAATGGGTGGTCTGGGAATTGCCTCCGCTCGGGGCATATCTTCCCGCTTCAAGAATCTGCTCCAGCAGTTCGTTTTCAACCGGCTTCTGAGAATATGCTCTTGTGCTTCTTCTGGTCCGGATCAGTTCCAGTGCTTCTTCTCTGTTCATCATATGGCTCCTTTTTCTGTATCATAGCAGGAAATGCGGCACATCATGCGGAGGATACACCGGCAGTGCACAAAGAAATCCGGGATTTGATCTGACATTTGACTGTTCACGGTACAGGAAATGATATGATTGTATTGTTATACGGAGGGTTCTTATGCCGCTTGACCATCTGACAAATCTGTCTGACCGTCAGACATTTATCAAAGATCTCGAAACAGATCTTTCTTTGGGGAAATCACTGCGTCTGTACCGCATCGAGGCAATTCATCTGAAGGCAGTCAACCGGAAATACGGGCAGAAGGCCGGAGACAGACTGCTCGAAGTATTCGCACAGCGCATGAGGGGATGGCATCCGGATTTCCGGGCTTACCGGATCAATCCGGTAACGTTTGTGCTGATTTCCGACGGTACGGAACAGCCGGATGCACAGGAACTGTATGATCTGCTGAAGGAACCTGTCGCTTTGAACGGAGAAACCGTCATTCCCAAAACCAGAATTATCTGTCTGAATACAGAAAAAGGCGACAGCGAACATACCGTACTGGATCTGTTTGAATATACGGCGGCTCTGCGAGAGATGCTGATATGTCCGGTGATTGAAATCGGCGGGGAAATCCGTTCGGCGATGAACCGTGTGCAGTATGTGAATGATGAAGTCCTCTATGCGATGGAGCAGGAAACCTTCACGATGGTTTATCAGCCGGTCTATGATCTGAAGAAAAAGAAATATATCTCCGCGGAAGCACTGATCCGTCTGTTCGGAAGAGACGGGAAATTCATTTCCCCGGGAGAATTCATACCGCTGGCAGAGAAGCGCTATTACATTGACCGGATTACCGATATCGTCATTAAGAAAGTATGTTCTTTTCTGGGCAGGAATCCGGATCTCGATATTGATTCCGTTTCCATCAACCTCACACCGGGGCAGATCACGGATGATGAACTTCCGGCAAAGCTGAAGCAGGTGACGGAGGAGTACGGCATTGAACTGTCAAAGCTGAGACTGGAAATGACGGAGCGCACCATTCAGCAGAATCCTTCGCAGATTGCCGGGATCATGCACCGGCTGAATGAAATGGGCACCGGCTTTTATCTGGACGATTTCGGAACCGGCTACAGCAATCTCAGTTCGGTGATCGCCCTGCCGTTCGAGGCAATCAAGTTTGACCGGTCCCTGATCCTGTCACTCGGAAATGAACAGAATGACCGGATGATTGCGCTGCTTGCGGAGATGATGCACATCGGACAGGCAAAGATCATTGCGGAAGGCGTGGAAGAAGAATGGCAGGTCAGATATGCGGAGGAAAACGGAATTGACCGCATTCAGGGATATTACTATTCGAAACCGCTGAATGAAGAACAGTTTGTGCAGTTCGTCAGGGAACATAACGGAAAGGACTGAATCATGGAATATCAATGCAAATATACGCTGCTGGATGCACTTGAGAAAACGATTTATCCCGCAGTGAAGAACCGGCTTCCGAAAGTGCTGGAGAGGCAGTTCGGGGCGGACTGGTTTCATGTATTTGCGGAACCGGTCATGCGGAAATATGAATATTATGACAGTATGGTATTTCCGGCATACAACCCTCTGGAGAACTGCGATCTGACCGCATTGTGGTTCCTGCTGTTTCCCTATGACAGCGAAAGCGGTGAGCGGATGCCTCAGGCAGGTGCGGCACCGTACTTCCAGAGGGATCTCGGACTGACAGACGGAGAGATGGAACTGCTGGAAATCATGCGCACGCTGCGCAATTCCATCACCCATAACCACCTCAGAATGATCTGCATCGCTCCGGAACACCGGGACAGCTTCGATGCAATTGAGCATCAGCGCGGTGATAAAACCGCGAGGGAAATTGTTTACCGGGGAATTCCCGCACACGGTCAGGAAATTATCCACATGGATGCCCTGGACATGATGTCCCGTGCACTGACGCATCTTGAACCGTCTTCTCTGTCCGTGATAGAAACATACCGGAAGCGGATTCTGGAAGAACTGAAAGAAAATAACACGGTTTCCGGAGAGGAAACTGTCCCGGACTCTGTTTCCGATTACAGGATCCGCCAGTATATCGGAACCATTGAGGAGTACCGGAAAAACTATAACCGCTACGATGCGATACCCTGGGCAAAGGAACCGGTCGGGGCACCGCTGAGCATGCCTGTGCCGTGGCTTGAAGCAGATGATGATCTGGAAGGCCTGCCATGGCCTGTGGAACTGAATGAATGGATACGGGAAAAGGAAGTAAGAGACTCTGTTGAAAAAGCGCGGAAAGAGGCAGATGAAAACATGAGCTTCCCGCAGGCGGCAGTGCTGATGGCCAGAGACTTCTATAAGATGTTTCGGGGTGATGAAGAATGAGTGAAGGGAAGAGACAGATGTCCGATGCGGAACTGTGGCTGTATCAGGCCGCGGACTGCTACAGAAAAGGTGAAACAGGAAAAGCGTTTGAGCTGTTTCTGAAATCCGCACAGGCAGGGAATCTGAATGCAATGAACAATGTCAGCGCATGCTATGCCAACGGGATCGGCATTGCCAGAGATGAGACAAAAGCATTCGAATGGATGAAACTGGCGGCAGATCAGGGACTGAAGTCTGCGGAAGCTTCCCTGGCAAAGATGTACTGCTGGGGAATCGGTACGGAAACGGATTATGAGCTTGCTGTGGAATATGCGGAACGCGCACTTGAAGCATTTCCGGATAATGCGGACCTTCTGAGCACCAGAAATACGGCACAGGAAAAATTGGATCGGGAATATGCGGATGCCGAAGCCAGATATAACGAAGCTGCCGGATGTGTTGAAGCCCAGGAATATGACAGGGCGTTTGAACTGTATCTGGAACTGGCGAAGGAAGGCTGGACATCCGCCATGGCAAATCTGGCAGGCATGTATGGGGAAGGGATCGGAACAGATCCCGATCCGGAACAGGCACTGTACTGGCTGGAACAGGCCGCTGAAGGAGGAAATGCATTCGCATGCAGACAGCTTGCGGTCAGTTATTTTACCGGAGACGGCGCACCCAGAGATCATGAAAAGGCACTGCATTGGATCAATGCGGCAATGGAACTGGATCCGGAGAACGAAGAATACCGGAATATCTGTATGCAAATGGGTACGGATCTTCTGAACGAGGGGATGGAACACATCGGCCGTGCAGAATTCGAAGATGCGTATCATTGTTTCCTGTATTCTGCCAGGACCGGCGAGCCGGCTGCCATGAACAATCTCAGTGTCATGTATGCGGACGGATCATATGTAAACCGTGACCCGGAACAGGCTTTTGCATGGCTGAAAAAAGCCGCGGAAGCAGGCTTTGCGGATGCGTTCAGCGGTCTGGCAATCGATTATTTCCTCGGTGAGGGAACCAGGCGCAGTCTGGAACAGTGCGTGCACTGGGCAGGAAAAGCTCTGGAGGCTGATCCGGAAAATGAAGGCAAAAGAAAAGCATATGAGTATTACCGCGCATTAAGCACGATGAATGCGGATGAACTGTTTTCCGTCGGGACAGATCAGTACGAACGCGGTAATTATCCGGATGCCTTTGCGGTCTTTTCCTATGCGGCAGATATGGGGCATGCTGTCGCCATGAACAATATCAGTTCCATGTATGATGACGGCCTTTATGTACGGAAGGATGAGAAAAAAGCGTTCGAATGGATGAAGAAAGCGGCGGAAGCCGGATTCTCATTTTCCTGCATGACGCTTGCGGAGAAATATGAAAACGGGTACGGAACGGCAGAAGATCATACGCAGGCTGTCCGCTGGGCACAGCAGGCTGTGCGTCTGGACCCGCAGAATGAAGTGCTTCGGAACAGATTCGAAGCAATCAGAGGCAGCTCCGCCGCATATGCACAGCAGCTTTCGGAAAAAGGAATGGAAGCAGTAAACCGGAATGATTTTGAGACGGCATACAGATGCTTCAGTGAAGCCGCTGACCTTGGTGCACCGGATGCGATGAACAACCTGAGTGTGATGTATGCAAACGGACATTATGTGCAGAAGGATCCGGTACAGGCATTTGAGTGGATGAAGAAAGCTGCGGAAACGGGTTACGTCCCGTCCTTCAGCCCGCTTTCGTCCAAATATTATTCCGGATCCGGAACAGAACGCGATCTGGAACAGGCCGTATTCTGGGCACAGAAGGCGTGTGAAGCAGAGCCTGGGAATATTCATTATCAGGAACTGCTGAACTATTTCAATACACTGAGAACATATACTCCGGAGCAGTTTATTGAAACCGGATTGAATGCATACAGCTCCGGACAGAAGGAAGATGCGGCGGTGCTGTTTGCGTATGCGGCGGATGCGGGTAATCCGAATGCAATGAATAACCTCAGCGTGATGTATGCAAAAGGCGAAGGGGTTGCTCAGGATGATGTGCAGGCATTCGAATGGATGAAGAAGGCGGCGGAAAACGGCAGTCCGGTGTCATGCCGGTTTCTCGCATATAAATATGAAAACGGATCCGGAACGGCATGGAGTTATGAAAAGGCACTTGAGTGGGCAGAGAAGTCCGTTCAGCTGAATCCCGCAGATCAGGAATCTCAGACATATCTGAATCAGCTGCGCAATGCGGTGAATGATCCGGAATATCTGAACAGGCGGGGACTTGGCGCGGCAGAGGCGAAT
Source organism: Erysipelotrichaceae bacterium (assembly GCA_015058875.1). GTDB lineage: Bacteria > Bacillota_I > Bacilli_A > Erysipelotrichales > Erysipelotrichaceae > Bulleidia. Next base: position 10,387 of record SVBN01000002.1, read on the forward strand.
GACTTCGCGGAGGCATTCCGATGCTTCCATAAGGCTGCCCAGCTCGGCAGCGCAGCCGCAATGAACAATCTTTCGGCCATGTATGATAACGGACACGGAGTTCCGAAGGATGACGTGCAGGGATTTGAATGGTGCAGAAGAGCCGCGGAAGCCGGTTTCCCGAATGCCTGCTATGTGCTGGCAAACAAATATGAAATCGGAAGGGGAACACAGAGAAACAGGGAAAAAGCAGCTGAATGGGCACAGAAAGCCGTAAATCTTGACCCGCAGAATACGGAATACAGGAATCTGCTGAACGCACTCCGGCCGGTTTTTCCCGGAGTCCGTATCATAAGGACGCCGGAACCTGAGGCCAGGCTTGTTTCTGGTGCGGATTCTGCATTGGCTGAACTGGATCTGCAGGAAGGCATCCGTCTCTATAATGCAAAGCAGTTTGAAGAAGCGCTTGTTTATCTGGAACGTGCCGGAAAGGCAGGACATTACAAAGCGCTGCGGTATATAGCTGTGATGTACGCAAGAGGGGAAGGTGTCATACAGAACGGAAATTATGCAGTCCGTTTCTTCGAGGCTGCGGCGTATCGGGGCGATCCGGTATCGTGGGAGAACCTGCGTCACTGGAACGGCAGAACAGCATCGGTATGGAAAATGTATGCCTGGCTTCAGGGAAAAGAGAATACGCAGAACTATCCGGATGAAGTCGGCTTTGACGCTTCATGCGTGCAGGTCACGGATGCCTACCGCAAAGGATACCGCAGGCATTACGGTCAGAGAAGATTAAGCGGGCCGGACGATCCCTCCGGTATCGGGGCAATGGCTGATGCCCGGGACAGCGGTCATCCTGACGCATTGTGCGATTGCGGAGAAGGACAGGAGGATAACATCCTGCTGAAGGAAGCAGCGCTGCTCGGCAGTACCTGGGCAATGGTGAAACTGGCGGAATATTACAGCGGCAAAAACCTGAAGGTAATGCGGAAGCTGTATCAGGAGGCCGCAGACAGAGGCAATCAGAAAGCGCTGCAGTACATGCAGAGACAGAATTATTGATACTGAATACAGGCAGAGCCATGAGCGGTTCTGCCTGTGTTTTGGATATCAGTCTTTGTCAGGTACCGGGATAGCGGTATTGTGTGTAAAGCTCCAGAGGTATGCCCGCACGGTTCTGCCGGGATAGATCTGCTTTAGAGCAGTACTGTAGGACTGCAGCTGAACAGTGTATCTGGAAAGCAGAACAGAAGGATCTGTGCGGTCGGTTTTGAAGTCGATCAGAATGATCTCATCCGGTCCCACTGCTGCAAAGTCGATCACGCCATGCATCCGGATATCCTCTGTTTCCACATAGAACGGGAATTCCTTCTGAATATCCATGGATAATGCCTCTTTGTAGAGATCTGAATTTCCGAAGGCAAAGATCCGTTCTCTGTCATCTTCGCTCAGATCATATTCATACAGGTCTTCTTCCTTCCACATGCGGTTGGGAAGCCTGGATACGACCTCATGGATCAATGTACCGTGAGCACGGCGCATCCGGCGGGATTCCGGCTCCAGATTCGGCAGTTCGCTGAATTCCGACTGGCTAGGCGTAAGCGAAGGCGCAAAAGTTTCCACCGGCAGATTGAAATGAGGAAGCTCACTGACATATTTCGCACCGAGCATCTCCTTTTCCGGTTCATCCGGTGCGGGATGATGCTCAATCCGGAACAAACCGGGTACATCCTGCATGGCGGAAAGAATCAGTCCGCTCATGCCTTTTCTTCTTGCAAGCACGGAAAGGGTAATCGGTTCGCTTTCTTCCGGCGCTTTTTTCATGCAGTCGACCATGATCAGCCGTACGCGGGCTCTGGTCAAAGCGACATAGAGCAGACGTGTATATTCTTCCAGATCTTCCAGATTTCCCCGGAACTGGGCCGCAATTCTTGTTACGGTCGGACGGCGAACACGCCATGGCATGCTGAAATGATCGGCTCCGATATACAGCTCGTCATCCACAAGAACGGAGGAGGATGCGTCATTGTCTTTCACGGTTTCCGTACTCCACAGGAATACCGTATGGTACTGCAGACCTTTGGACTGATGGATGGTTGTAACAATCACTGCCTGATCATCTTTGGAGCGTGACATGGCGTCGCTGCTCTTTTCATCCGTACCTGCCTGCATTCTTTCCAGCAGATCATATATGTTTGCACCGTCGCGTTCCAGCTTGACGGCTGTTTCAAACAGATAGTCAAAGTTTGCTTTGGAACTGCTGTCCAGCCGGTCATAGAAATCATGGCGCAGGGATACTTCGGACAGGAATGCCGCGATGCCGTAGTTCAGTGCGATCTCCAGCAGCTCATCCAGTTCCGTCTCAATCTCCGGATGTTCTTCACGGATTCCCTTCAGCACTTTCCCGCTGCGGATTTTCAGCTCCGCAAGCGTATTGTCATCAAACCGGTATATGCCGGAGGTCAGCACTGCCAGGGCACTGATGATCTTCTTTCGGTCAATCATCCATTCGATCAATGACCGGATGACAGCACACAAAGGAGAATTATAGAATCCTTCCCTGGCATCGATATCATACGGGATGCCGTATGTTTCAAACACCCGCTTCAGTACCGGTTTGTCATTATGGCTTCTGACCAGAATGGCAAAATCATTCCAGCTTCTGCCTTCTTCCTGTACCATCCTGCGGATTTCCGAGGCGATCCATATTGCCTTGGTTTCTTTCTTTCCCCAGGAATCTTCATCACTGTCTTCTTCTTTTGCCGGAACATCCAGCAGAACAAACCGGACCGGAACACCGTCCGTCTGTTTCTGCGCATCCGTTCCAGGCGTTACAATATCCCGTTCCTGATAGACATCCAGGCATCCGGGTACATTCATCAGCCGCATGAACAGCTCATTGCAGAAGCGGATAATGGTCTCCATGGAACGGTAATTGTGTTCCAGTGTGATCTGCATGGTATCAGGATCGTTCATCAATGAACGCATCAGGGCAGGCTTTGCCTGACGGAAGCGGTAGATGGACTGCTTGACGTCTCCGACCCGGAAGATGGTTCCGGGCTTTGCCAGCTTCCGGATGATCGCATCCTGAAGGACGGATGTATCCTGGAACTCATCGACCATGACTTCCTTCAGCCTGGCCTGGTACAGCTTTGATACCGCGCCGTCATTGGCGTTGAGGATATCCCATGCAAAGCGTTCCATGTCGCTGAAGTCCATGCATGCATTTTCTTTTTTTAATTCTCCGAAGCCTGTATATGTCAGTTCGGCAAGCCGGCAGAGTCCCCGGATGATTTCGGAGGACTCGTTGTGATCGCTGATCAGGACAGACGAATCATACAGGATGGCAGACAGCTGCTCGCATGATTTGTACATTGCTTCCCTGGCAGCGGTATAGACAGCCTGCTTATTATCGGTGGGAGTGGAAAGATCTTCACCGAAGCGGATGAAGCTTTCCCGGAACATATCGTAGTTTTCTTCCTTCAGATAATTCGCACAGTTTTCCAGACGGACGGATGCGCTTTTGAGATCATCATATTTCTTCATGATCTTTGCGCTGTCGGTACCGTATGTCAGCATCTTCCCCATCTGTTCCGTAATGCTGTCGAAATGCAGATGGATGGCACGGAAGAACCAGTGCCGGACATTCTCCGGAAGCTGATCAAACCGGGATACTTCCTGCGCGGCATCGGATGCATTACGAATCCATTGCAGGGGGTCTCTGTCCGCGGAAGCGTGCGTGCAGATGTCTTCCACGATTTCGCGCAGTTTTTCGTAGTCTTCGCTCCGCGGGGCAAATGTTTCCAGAATTGCAATCAGAAGCGGATGGTTTTCCTCATCGAATATCTGCAGCGCTTCATGGAAGGCGGCTTCCTTATATCTGTTTACTCCGGCGTCATCCAGCACATGCTCAGCAGTGGCGGGATCCAGTCCGATCACGCTGCAGTATTTGCGGATGATGGTCAGACAGAAGGCGGATATGGTTGTGATATCGGCGCTGTTCAGCAGGATCATCTGCCGGGTAAGCCAGGCCTGGTTATCGGGATCGTCTTCCTTTTCATACCTCTCCTGCAGACCTGCGGCAGTACGGTTCTTCATTTCCGCGGCGGCCGCGGCGGTAAAGGTCAGCGCCAGGATTTCATCCATCCCGACTCTGTCCTCAATGCACCGTTTGATCAGACGCTCCACGAGCACTCTTGTTTTTCCGGCTCCGGCGGAAGCGGAGACCAGAATATTCTGACCGACAGAGGTGACTGCCAGCATCTGGTTTTTATCCATGTTCATTCGACGTCACCTTTGCCTTTCTTTAAGGAAATATCCTGCATCACAACAGGCTTCGGCTTCCGGGTTCCTTTCCGGTTGCGGCATACTGCGGCATTCCCGCAGAACTTGCATGCGTCATCCAGCGGATCAACGGCGATATCGCCGGAAAGCAGATGTTCACGGAAATACTGATAAAGCTCCCGGACGCATTGGCGGACACGCTCCAGATCATAGAGCGGTCCGGTGAAGCTCTTTTTAAATTCCGGGGTATCCGTATCATGCGGATCGAAGGTCCAGCCGGAGAATTTCCGTTCGCTGTCCGACATGCTTTCCAGCAGTTCTTCATCCCGGACATCGTCCTGCATCTGGATGCCTTTGGACCTGGCAAAGGATCCGGCATTGATTTTTGACGCCTTGGACTGGAGTGAGAAGTAATAGGCTCCTCCGGGAGTCCTTGCAAGAATATGCTCGGCCGCAAAGATATAGGAAAGAAGCTGGAGCTGCTTTCCGGCCTTCACGGCGCTTTCCGATAATTTATGCTCGGATGATTTGTAATCCAGGATACGGAAAATATCACCGGAAATATCAATGCGGTCAATGATGCCCTTCAGGGATACGCCTTCTATGATTTCATAGCTGAATTCCTGTTCCGAAGCAAGCGGACGGAACATGGTATCCTTTTCGGCATGGGAAAGGAACTGCAGTGATCTCTGCATTCCGTCGGCCATGCGCTCCAGGGTCAGGTCCATCAGGAAAGCATCGTGAGGGCGCATGGTCTTCATCTCTTCAAACCAGGGTTTCAGGAAATCACGGATTTCCTGCAGATCAACGGAGGTATAGTCCTTGCCGTGCTTTTTCAGCATCTCTTCCATAAAGGCATGCTGGACCGTGCCGATCGATGCACTGTCCAGACCCGGAGTATCAAATTCCCTGGCCTTCATTCCGGATTCAATGAAATAGGAATAGGGACACTGGAACCACCGCTCAAACCGCGAGATGGATCCGTGAATTTTACCGTCCGGCGCAAACAGATCTTCCGCTGTTTCCGGAATCAGATGATGAACCGGTTCGGGGAACGGCCGCAGGGACTGAATATTCCAATTGGAAATGTCACCTTTCACTTCGCTGATCCGGCTGGTTACTTCAAATGCCGGCTCGATATTTCTTCCCTGATAATCGTTGGTCGCACAGGAGAAGATCAGTTCTTTCCCGGAATGATAAATCCATGACAGCTGCGACATGTACAGCGCATGGCGCTCTTCCAGGGAAGGGAATCCTTTCGTCCTGCGGACATAGTCCTCATCAAAGATACCGGTCATTTTCGGTACGCCCGGGAAACTGCCCGCCGAACAGCCGGCTATGTAAGTCACTTCCGCGGCGTCCACCGGATGCTTCAGATCGGTTACCGTACAGAAATCCGTGATCAGATCGCTGCGGGAAACGGAGAGCCCGTCAATCATTGCAAGGACAGTCCCGGCATCTTCCCGGGAGGATACCTCCTCAATGGTCTGGGAAAGGATTGTGCGGATGCCGATCCCGGCATTCAGCTCCGTATTGCTGTACATGACTGGATGCTTCTGCAGCAGAGCATAGGCGTTGTTCAATGCGCCGGAAACAGTTTCGCATTTCATGAGGAAATCCAGCTCCGGCCCGGTCTGTTCCAGCCATTCCTCCAGCAGCTTTTCCTGCGCCATCATCTTTTCCGATTCACCGGGGAAGCGCTCCGCGGACAGCAGACTGTGGGCGGTGCTGTCAAAGCTGATATCCTTCAGAGCTCTCTGGGCAAATGCAATCAGCGGTGCATCGGCCGGAATACTGAAGGCGCCCGTTCTCATTGCCTGGATCAGCGCATCCGCGCTGTGATCCAGTGCCATCCGGACAAGGCTCAGATAAATGCCGGGAGCCCGGACATGAACCGGCTCGCTGACGGGGGAAAACGGAATGCCGTAACGGCGGAAAACCTGTTCCAATACCGGCAGCTGACCTGCATAATCGCAGAGGATCACAGTGCACTGCCTGGGATTCTCACAGATTTCCTGGGCGATCGCTTCAATCTCCTGCCGGGTATTCAATGCAAAGCGGAGCGATTCCTTCTTCGGCTCTGCGGTCTTTCCGTATGCGGTCCGGTTTCCGGTCCGCTCTTTCAGATCGCACAGGAAGCGGTAACGGAACGGATCCGTTTCAAAGACAAATGAAAACTCCGGATTCCGCTGCACAGCCTCATTCAGAAGTGATTCCCTCTGACTGCGGATCTCTGCTTCCCCGAGCGGCATTTCCAGTGCTGCGGAAACCAGTTCCCTCAATTCGGCTTCACTTTCCGTATCTGCCGGAAGATCCTGCGCCGTAATTCCGTAAAGGGCACAGTTTCTGGCGAACTGCATGATTTCCTGTACAAAGCGCGGATAGGAAAGCATGTTTCCGTAAATCGGAAACCGTTCTTTCTGTGCTTTCAGTTCTGCCGTCAGGGCAAGCAGCGATGCATATTTCCGCTCGCCGCTTCCCGGGTCCATCAGGGACCGGAGACTTTTCAGATCGGTGCCGGAAAGGGAAAAGGTGTCATTCCCTGCGGCCAGTGAATGATAAATCCGTTCTTTCAGATATTCTTCGCAGATGATTGTTCTGTAGCTGTTCATATGTTTTCCTGTCTTTATATACACTGTGTCAATAAGTGCCTGTCACAGCAGATTGTATCATAAGACAGAGGAAAAGAAGGCGGGAAGGAAGAGCCGGAAAACAGAGAATGCCGGATATGCTCATGCACGCATGGCTGATTTTTCAAAAAACCGATAAAAAAGCCATGATCTGGTGTTTTTGGCCGCAACATTTTGCTTGGATTTTTAGCAATGAACAAATATAATTGAGGTGATCTTTGAATCAGCGGAGGGGTAGTAAATGGCAATCAGTAGTATTCTCGATCGGCAGCTTGACTACAGGAAAAACGGTGAAGACTGCAGCTTTAATGGTTATCTGGAGGATTATCTGAACGTAAGTGAAGATCTTGATCCGGTACTGAAGGAAGCGTTCACCGAAATTCTTGCGAAGGATGAGAATGTCAAAATCTGCGTCAACCTGAAGGCGGAAGTCAACAGGGACGCAATTTCCAACCAGATTATACGGTATAAGGATGTTTTTAAACTGACCGGGCGTCCTCTGACGTATCCGTATCTTCTCTATGCTACAGGAGATACAGAAGACAGAGCTCTGCTCGTCGTACCTTATACAAAATACAGCTTCATCTATGCAAAGGGATATTATTACTGCATGACTGAACCGGGAAGCCCGTTCATCGAATGCAAGAATGAGATCGTAGCTGTCACATCCGACAAGGCATCCAGAATTGCGGATACTTATGCAAAACTGTTCACGATGAAGGCAGGCGCTCTGCAGCGCTCCGTCGACCGTGACTTCTTCAGAAACTATGACGAGCTCAAAGCTCTGGCAATCGAAGCCGCAAACGGACAGAAGGAAGAGGCTGCCGGTGTTCTGACAGCTCTGGAAGACAGAACCGCGCAGATCTATCAGTATGTTATCAACTGGTTCCTGCTCAAGAAGGTCCTGTATGTTCAGTACATGGTGAACAAGAACCTGCTCAATACAGTTCACGAAGGCAATGTGAAGAAACAGAGAAATCAGGCAAAGACAAATGCCGATGAAATCAGCTTCCTCAGCTTCAGTGAAATGTGGCGGCTGAGTGCTCCGGAAGAAGAAACAGCGGAAGAACAGCCTGCGGAAGAAGCTTAATTTCGGAATTATGATGTGATGATCAAAGGCCTGCATTTTGCAGGCTTTTGCATGTTATAATCGTAAAAGGCAAAGGAGGCAGAATAATGAGACGCAGAAGATCAGGTAATAATTTCTGGATATTTTTCCTTTTGTTTATATTCTTTGCCTCAGACGGTGTGATTCCGCTGCTGTTTATCTCCGCCGCACTTGTTTTCTTTATGATGAAAGCAGTGAATGCGGGAAAAGAGAGAGAAGAGCAGACATATACATACAGCCATGCAAGACCTGCACGTACCGAAACCCATACGAGCGACGAGCTGACTTCGGTATATGAATATCTTCGCCGGCATTTCTCCAGGAAGAGAATTATGGATATGCCCAACGGAATCGATCTGGTACTGCGGACAAAGACCTATAAATCCCTCAGCAACCTCGACGTATACCGCAACGGCAGGAGAGTCGGAACTCTGAGTGAATTCCGCCGCCGCTACAACGACATGTATGAACAGATCATCGATACGCTGGTATCCATGGCTGCCAATGATACGGCTCAGACGCCGGTCGTTGCCGAGGCGGAAGTTGTCCGTCCGAAGGAAGAAGTAAAGCCGGTTGTACAGGAAGAAAAGAAAGATCCTTCCAAACGGGATGCGGATTACTATATCGATGTAATCAACAATCTGAATAACGATATCCCCGATGAGGAGATTTCCAACGGACTGTACGAGACGGCCGCACTTCTGAAGCAGATCAAATTCTTTGAAGAGAAATTCCCGGACAGCCGTTCGAAGCTGGACAAGCTGTATTCGCACTATCTGCCGATTCTGACCAGAATCCTCCAGCAGTATTCCCTGCTTCAGGTGGCGAAGACAGATCCGAGCTATGAATCCACATATGAAGATCTGAAAAAGACAATCAGCCTGATCAATCAGGCAATGCAGACAATTATTTCTTCAATGACGGACAATGACTTTATCAATCTGTCCGCTGATATGTCCACGCTGGAGGCAGTGCTCCAGAAGGACGGACTGACCGGAGACAGCGATATTTCTCAGGCAATGAACGGGAGGAGATGGTAATCCATGGCAGACCGCAGAGAAACAGAAAAAGAACGGCTGATGCGTGAAATCCTGTATAAGGACCGCACTTCGAAGCCGTCATCTTCCTCTTCGATTGAACTGACCACAGGCGACGGCAAAACATCCTATGTCAAATCACCGACCATGGCAGATGACATCATGAAGCGTGCGGATGATACGCTGAGCGCTCTGAAGGATGTTCTGAAGCGCCAGCAGAAGGATCTGGACGACCTGTCCAAAGTGGAACATGTCGATCTGTCACCCGGACTGGATGATATGAAAAAGCTCCAGGAAGAGATCGCCAGGGATTATGGCGTCAGCCTGGATGAAGTAAAGATTCCGGATATGCCCGAGGAGCCCGAAACAATCGAGCCTGCGGACAGCGCCGCTCTGTTCAGGGATGTACTGAAGGACATGGAGGACTGGATCGTCGGACAGGATGATCAGCTGCGGGAAATGTGCAACGCATTCCGCCGTCCTTATGTTATGGGACAGGAAAAAGGCCGTGCGAAAAATGTCATTCTGATCAGCGGTCCGGCCGGTTCCGGAAAGCATGCAATGGTCAAGGCAATGGCGAAGAGCCTGCATGAGCGCAAGGTTTTTGCCAGCGATGAAGTATATACGGTTGATATGAGCCTGTATCAGTCCGGTTCACAGGAACAGATTTTCCTGCAGGATATTTACCGTGATCTGCAGGGCAGCGGATCCGTGATTGTCTTTGAAAACTTTGAAGTCGGATTTCCTTCCTTCCTGAGAATGATCGATTCTCTGGTATGTGAGGGAAAAGTGGTGCTGTCCAAGCGTTATGTTCTGAACAAGGGCATTCTGGTGGAAAATCAGACCGGCCTTGTCAAGGAAGCGGTTGATTCCCTGAGTGCAGACGGCAAGTATCTTGTCTTCCTGACAACAAAGGGAACATCTGCCGTACAGAATGCATTCGGTGCTGACTTCCTGTACCACGTGCTGGATACGATTACGCTGAAGGCGCTGGATGAAGCAGGCATCCGTGAAGTGATCGAACATAAATCGGATGACCTGACGGAGAGATGCAGAAACAATCTGAAGCTGAATGTTGAAATTACACAGGAGCTGAAGGACTGGATCGTTGCGCACTATGACAAGACCAAAGGCGCAGACGCAATCACGGCAATGTTTGATGACTTCTATATCTGCCTGAGCCAGGAAGTGCTTGAAAAGGGACTCGGCGCCGAAACAACGGCTGTGCTGAAAGTGGAAAATGATACTGCTGTTGCCGGAATCGTGGATGATACGGTTTCCCTGATCCGCTCGAAAACAAGTGCGGAAGAGATTGCGGCAGTCAATGCCGAACTGGATCAGATCGTCGGTCTGGAACAGGTCAAGGATTACATCCGCTCCCTGGAATCGCACATTCAGATGCAGGCGCTGCGCAGACAGCAGGGCATGAAGGTCAGCGAAGTATCCAAGCATATGATCTTTACAGGAAATCCCGGTACCGGCAAGACAACGATTGCCCGTCTGATTTCCCGCTATATGAAAGCCATCGGCGCACTGAGCCGCGGGCAGCTGGTTGAAGTGACAAGGGCTGATCTTGTCGCCCAGTATGTCGGCCAGACCGCACCGCTGACTATGTCGGTCATCAAGTCCGCAATCGGCGGCGTCCTGTTTATCGACGAAGCTTACTCCCTGTACAGAGGTAAGGATGACTCCTTCGGACTGGAGTGCATTGACACGATCGTCAAGGCAATGGAAGACAACAGAGATGATCTGATTGTCATTCTGGCCGGATACAGCCGTGAAATGTCTGTGTTCCTCGAATCCAACAGCGGTCTGAAATCCCGCTTCCCGAATACGATTGAATTCAAGGATTACACCGGAGAAGAACTCTATGCGATTGCAAAGATCCAGGCGAAGTCCAAGGGATATGTCATTGCGGAAGGCGCCGAAGAGGAACTGACGGATTACTTCGATGAAGTGCAGTCCATCAACGCCGCGGAAGCAGGCAACGGACGTCTTGCAAGAAATGTCATCGAAGATGCGATTCTGAGACAGTCCCGCCGTCTGGTACATCATCCGGATGAGAAGATGGATGAGCTGAAACTGGAAGACTTTGATCTTACAGTCAAAGTGTCTCCGCCGAAAAATAACGGTCTGTTCTGAACACCATATGAAATGAAAGAAATGCCCTGTATGCTGTGAGTGCATATACAGGGCATTTTATTCTGCGAATCAATACTGTCAGGAAAACATATACGGATATTTCCTCATCTGCATGAAAATAATGTCTCTGACTCTTTCTTTTTCACCGGCTGAGCAGTATGGTTCCCGGTCAAGGATCTGCTCAACTGTTTTATGGGCAAAATTGAAATACAGCTGCTGAGGGAACATGTTTTCCACAGCATCCAACTGTTCCTGAAAGGACCGGGTGATTGTTTCTGCAATCCGTTCAGAGTGCTGAAAAATAGTATAAAAACAAAAGAAAACATACTTAAAAATAGTACTTTCAATCATAATCAACACATGCAGAAAATGAAATTTACTGTTTTCATCCGGTTTCCCGTAAAACGAATACCGCAGGCATGCATAACAGCCGCAAAACGTCCGGTTTTCTGATACGATTTCTCTGTGAATAAGGGGATTAAGCAAATATGAAAGAACAGATCAGACTGATTCTTGCGGATATAGACGGAACACTGCTGAACAGCAGTCATGAGGTAACAGAACTGACAGGGAAGGCAATCGGGAAGCTGAAGGACAGGGGCATCCTGTTCGGCATTGCGACCGGACGGTCTCCGTATGCCGTGAAGAAACTGCTTCCGGAATGGGGACTGGAAAACGATACCGCGCTGATCATGGGATTCAACGGCGGCAGCGTCATGGATATGCGCACCGGAGAAATGACCTCCGTGCTCAGACTCAGCGGCAGGGCGATCCCGCAGATTCAGAAGGATCTGGAAGGATTTGACTATAATATCGGCATGTATGAAGGCGAGACATTCAAAGCGCTGATTGATGATGAGCGGGCAAGAAGGATCGCTCACAGCAACCGTTTTACATTCATTCAGGATGATTTCTCGGGATATATCGGTCAGGAACTGGGAAAACTGCTGGTCATAGCCGCAAAGGAAGAAATGGACCGGATTGTGAAGCATTATGAAACGCTTCCGCCTTCGGATCTGTACCATACCTTCCGCTCGGCACCGATCCTGCTGGAATGCGTTAATCCGGAACTGTCAAAGTCCAGGGGCATACAGCTGATGCTGGAACATATGGACCTGAAGCCGGTAGAACTGATGACATTCGGAGACGCAATGAATGATTTTGATATGATCCGGGATTATACCGGCGTGGCAATGGCCAACGGCGATGAACGGGTGAAGGCGGTGGCTTCCTATGTCACCCTGTCCAACGATGAGGATGGGATCGGCGTCTTTCTGAATGAATACTTCGGACTGGAGGAATAGAAAGATCCGGTTTATGACAGAACAGGAAGAATTGGGGATTGTCGGGAATGCCCTGCAGGTGCTGAGCCGGTGGGTTGAGGATACCGGTGCCTGGATGAGACGCTATGAAGCGGAACCCTCCCTGTACCGTGTTTCAAAGATCGGCGCATACCGCAGCTGCATCCTGACCATGTATGAATCGGGCGTACGCCAGCTGATCCAGCTGGTATTTGAAGGAGACACGGTGATCTCGGACTGTGCGGCATATTTTGTGAATGACAGCGATCTCTTTGATGAGAAGACGGCATCTTTTCTGGAAGAGGAAAGCGACTGGCTGTATTGGGAGTCGGAGATTGTCCGGCAGGAAGCCGATCCCTTGGAACCATACGCCGGCCTGCTGTATACCAATGCCTATACAACCCGGTCTTACCGCAGAAGAGGGCTGTTCCGGAACATGATGAAACTGATGGAAGAATATGCTTCGGAAAATACCGACCGCAGCCATCTGTATTCTGTGATTTCTCTGGATCCGGATGTGGCATGTTACGGGCCGGATAAAACCGATGAACCGTATTACTACAGCATGAAGGATGAACCCGTACGTCTGCTCAACGCGGAAATTATAAAAAAGGTGGGCTATCAGCCGCTGAAACTGGAAACGGATGAAGCGGTGGAAGACGGATCCATTCTGTGGTTTGCCCTGAGAAAAGTGACATATCTGACATATGAAGGAGGCAGCTATGTATTTTGATGAACTTTATCAGCCGTATGCATCCAACCGTTATTGTATTACCGCAAAAAACGGAATGGTTGCGACCGGTTCGAACCTTGCCAGCGCCGCCGGGCTTGAAGTCCTGATGAAAGGCGGCAATGCGGTAGATGCGGCGGTAGCGACCGCCGCAGCACTGACGGTTGTGGAACCGACAGCCAACGGCCTCGGTGCCGACTCATTTGCGCTTGTATGGATGAAAGATCAGCTGTACGGACTGAATTCCTCCGGTTATGCGCCTTCCGGAATTACCCGTGAGGATGTGCTGAAAAACAATCCGGACGGAAAGATGCCGACGCACGGCTGGACACCGGTCATGGTACCGGGGGCCGTCAAGGCATGGCCGACGCTGGTGAAGCGCTTCGGAAGGCTTTCACTGAAGGAAGATCTTGCGCCGGCGATCCGCTATGCGGAGGAAGGATATCCGCTGGGACCGATGCTTGCAAAAATGTGGGAGAGATCCGTCGGTATCTTCCATAAGCGGTTTGACGGAAAGCCGGAATATGATGAGTGGTTCCGTACTTTTACAAAAGACGGAGAATCCTATCACTTCGGTGAGATGGTACGTCTGCCGAATCACGCCAGAACGCTGCGGCTGATTGCGGAGACAGACGGCGATGCATTCTATAAGGGAGAGATTGCCGGACAGCTGATACGGCAGTCGGAACGCGACGGACACGGATACTTCCGCTATGAAGACCTGGCTTCCTATGAATCACAATGGGTGGATCCGATATCCGTGAATTACCGCGGATATGATGTCTGGGAGATTCCGCCGAACGGACAGGGCATTACGGCGCTGATAGCACTGAATATCCTGAAGGAATTTGAATTCCCGGAAAAGGAATCCGTCGAAACATATCATAAGCAGATTGAGGCGATGAAAATTGCCTTTGCGGACACAAAGCATTATGTGACCGATCCGCGGAAGATGACGGTGGATTATCATGACTTCCTGCGGCCGGAATACGGTGCGATGCGGGCAAAGGAAATCACAGGAACAGCCGGGCTGCCTTCCTTTACGGAGCCACCGAAGAGCGGAACCGTATATATGTGCACGGCGGACGGGGAAGGAAATATGGTTTCCCTGATCCAGTCGAATTACATGGGATTCGGCTCCGGCATCGTGCTGGAAGGATATGGCGTCGGACTGCAGAACAGAGGCGCCGACTTCTCGCTGAATCCTGAGGATGCCAATGTGCTGGAACCGCTGAAGAAGTCCTACCATACGATTATCCCGGGCTTCCTGACAAAAGACGGAAAGGCTGTCGGACCGTTCGGCGTCATGGGCGGATATATGCAGCCGCAGGGACATGTCCAGGTGGTCATGAACACGGTGGATTTCCATCTGAATCCGCAGATGGCACTGGACGCCCCGAGATGGCAGTGGATGAAAGACAAGACGGTTTCTGTAGAATCCTCTTTCTCCAACCAGATCGCCCAGCAGCTTGCGGCCAGAGGACATGATATCTCGGTGGCACTGAACAGCTCCGGCTTCGGACGCGGTCAGATGATTGTGCGTCTGGACAACGGGGTGCTCGTTGGCGGAACGGAAAGCCGCACCGATTCCAATATCGCCTGTTACTGATATACAAAAAACGTTCAGGATCTCCTGAGCGTTTTCAATAGGGCAGGTCACTGCCGTTATAGCAGTCATAGCAGAGATTGAACGGATAATTCCAGGGGAGCGCCTTCCCGCATCTTCTGCATTTTTTCGGCGTCAGTTTCTGTTCGGAAAGTATCTGCATGATTCTGGAAGACAGGCTCTGGCGGATATCTGAGATCTCTTCACAGATCTCTTTGTCTCCGGTAATTCTGCGGCTGTACCCATACAGCAGATCCATGCGCCGGTATTCCAGTTCCAGCTCCTGAATATCGCCGTGCACGGCAGTGTAGCGTCCGTGCTCCATATAGCCCTGCAGCGGGCAGTGCGTTCCTTCCGCTTCATGGCGGACAAAATCCATCCACGTATCCCAGAGCTCCGAGGTGCGGATATCAAACGGGATCATGACGAGCTGATAGATCAGTTCCTTGTCGGACAGATGTGCCTCCGCGGCTTTTGCCAGATCAATCTGATCGTCGATATCGCCTTTGAGCAGCTCTTCCAGCACTTCCATGTTTTTCCATCTCTCCAGTGTTTCCGAAAGCGGGCAGTCCAGCTTCAGCAGGATGTCCGGAAAGGAAATATATGCCTTCTGGATCTTCTTCGGTTCCGAATGGAACAGCTTCCGGAAACGCTTCCGCTCTGAGGCGACGGTCACATATCCGGTTTCATAGAGGCCTTTCCGCCCGGCTCTTCCGGCAATCTGGAGAATCTCGGACGTTGTCAGAAACCGTTTCGCGTAGCCGTCGAACTTCTGCATTTCGAGAAAGACAATTCTCTGGATCGGCAGATTCATGCCCATGCCGATGGCGTCGGTTGCGACCAGTATATCGGTTTCTCCCTCCGCAAACCGGCGGGCTTCATTGTGGCGGACATCGTACGGCAGTGCTCCGTAGATGATGGATACGGATCTGCCCATTCTCTGCAGTTCTGCGGCAACCGCATGCACATTTCTGCGGGAGAAGACGATCAGCGCATCTCCCTTCCGGGCATCTTTGAGATTGCTGTCGAAGAACGTATCTTCAGGAATCAGCGGAGTAAAGCGTTCATGATGAACTACGGTATATTCATCATTGCAGTCTTCGATGATCCGGATCAGAAGGTCCAATGCTTCCGGAGCCGTGCATACCTGGATTTCATCCGCATACAGGCCGTACATCGCGGCGGACCATGATCCGCCGCGGGAACGGTCGCCGATCATCTGCGCTTCATCAATGACGGCGCATTCGTAGTGATATGACGTATTCAGCATCTCAATGGTCGAGGCGGTGAAGGCGGAACCTTCTTCCCGGATCTCTTCCTCGCCGGTGAGCATCGTGCAGCTGCCGGCCAGATTCCGGATGTTTTCATACTGTTCATATGCCATCAGTCTGAGCGGTGCCAGATAGATGCCTCTTGCGGTCTGCACCATGCGCCGGACGGCATCATACGTCTTTCCGGAATTGGTCGGACCGACATGAATGACGAACCGGCGGTGAATGCCTCTGGCCAGCGGAAACATATCGATATAACGCTCGGGTATCGTTTCGAGAATCGTATTGCGCAGCCGCTCTTCCCGTGCTTCATGTTCCTCATATTCCTGCTTTACCCGGCGATACATCTTGTTTCGTGATACCAGGTCCGTTACCTTGTGTTCCGTGTAATGAGCGAGGATACGGTCGATCAGACCGGACGGGATATCGGACTGCAGGATTGCATCATACAGACCGTGCCTGCCCTCCTGATCCAGATGCGGCAGGTCCGGAATATGGCTGAGCATCCATCCGGTCATATATTCCGCATACAGTGTATCGATATAGGTATACTCGCCTTTGACATGCAGGAACCGGGCAATATTGAACAGCAGGTTCATCTGTTCGTGAAACATGGGAAAGCAGTCGATGTTCAGCCTGACCGGCTGCATCGGCCGGGACGGCCAGCCGTTGGGCTCCTGATAACAGTACAGGGTCTGGTAACGGAAGCCGCGGTCGGCAGAATAAAAGATCTCTTTGAGAATCTGAGGGGACTGTTCCGAGTAGACCCGGTTCACAAGCTCCCCGGCGGTTTTCAGAAATTCCTTCCGTTTCTTCCGCTTCACAGCATAAACGTAATGCTCATATCCGCGGATCTGTCTTCCGCTGATCAGATCGTTTTCAATGAATGCCCGGAAAGAATCATATTCATTCCGGATCTTTTCACTCTGTTCTTCCAGGGGAAGAAAGAGATATTTCATGCTTTCCGTTTCCTGAAAAAACTGATCCAGCTTCTGCGCATATTCTTCCGAAGCCGCATATTTTCGTGCCTTTTCCCTGGACGGGATTTTGCCGAATTTCTGCCTGACAAAACTGTCGCGCAGTTTCCGTGACTCTTCTTTCCTGAGAATTGCCAGATAAGTCTGATATACGGTTTCTTCTGTTATTTTTGAGGATGTGTGACTCATGGATCCTCCTTCCGTCTGTTTATAATATACGCATTTTTTCTGCATTTCCCGTGAAATGCAGAAAAAAACAGAATTCTTTCGAAGCCGGGAATGATAATTGTTCACTTATATTTTTGGGAATGATAAACTACAACAGTAACAGGGGTGTTTTATGAAGGTATTATTGGATTTGTACATTTCCTGGTTCAAGATGGGGCTTTTCACTTTCGGCGGCGGTTATGCGATGCTGCCGATGATTCAGAAGGAAGTCATTGAAAAGCACCACTGGGCTACGGAAGATGAGATTATGGATTACTATGCGCTGGGGCAGGTGACCCCGGGCATTATTGCTGTCAATACCGCTACATTTGTCGGATATAAGATCAAAGGCGTCATCGGGGGAATTATCGCAACCCTGGGAGTTGTTTCTCCTTCGGTAGTCATCATTTCTCTGATTGCCGGACTGATCTCCAATTTCTCGGAACTGGAAATTGTCCAGCATGCACTGAAGGGCATTCAGGTCGCGGTATGCGTGCTGATGTTCACCGCAATCCGCGGACTGTACAAAAAGGGCGTCAAGGGAACGATTCCGTTTATCATCTTTGCGGCGGCGTTTCTTCTGTCCTATTTCACAAGCATCTCAACCGTGATTCTGGTTATCATTGCGGGCGTGGCCGGTTATGTGATCAGCGTTAGCGGAAAGAAAGGCGGTGAAGCAAAATGAGTACGTTCCTGCTGATGTGCTTTGAGTTCTTCAAAACCGGTCTGTTTGCGATCGGCGGAGGACTGGCCTCTATTCCTTTCCTGAAGGAAATGTCCGTGAAATACGGATGGTTTACGATTGAACAGCTGACCACTATGATCGCGGTCAGTGAATCGACGCCCGGTCCGATCGGCATCAATATGGCAACTTATGTCGGCTATCATATGTTCGGTATCGCGGGAGGCATCTGCGCTACGCTTTCCCTGGTTGCACCGAGCATCATCGTCATCTGCATTGTCGCAAAAGTACTGGAAAAGTTCCGGAACTCACCGGTCGTCAACGGTGTGTTCTCCGGATTCCGCCCGGCAGTCGTCGGATTTATCCTGGCAGCGGTTGCCAGCATCTATCTGAATTCACTGCTCCGCATCCCTGCATGGCAGGCCAGCGGAAATCTGACGGATCTGTTCAACTGGAAGGCAATCATCCTGTTTGCGGCACTGCTTGCATTCTATGAATACAAGCCGAAGATACATCCGATTGTAATCATCTGCCTGGCTGCCGCAGCCGGCATCATTCTCGGATTCTGATTACAGTCAAAGGAATTCTCTGAGTACAGTATATGTATGAGGAGAATTCCTTTTTGTCTGTAAATGCGAAGCGGATTGTTGGTATAATGCGGCTGTATGAGAATAGAAAAAAACAGACATCTTGCCATTCTTTATACGCTTGTGAAATCACAGAATGATTTTATTTCCTCGGAAGAGCTGGCAGAAAAAACGATGTCTTCCGTACGCACGGCAAAGAGTGATATTGCCATGCTGAACGGTGCACTGAAGGCGGAACACATCGGCTCTATTGAATCCAGACGAACAGGTGAGCACGGAAGTGTTCGGGTATTATCTGCATACACCGAACGAAACACTTTACACAGTCGATTACACTGCAGACGGAAAGAACTATAAGTTTGAAACTCTGCATATCGAAGATCTGTTCGACAAGCTGCTTCTGAAGGGAACCGATTCGGATACAGGAGCTACCCCGATCGGATTCCACAAACCGGAATAAGACACGGAAGAGGATGGGAACATCCTCTTTCGAACAAAAGACAGATAAGAGATATGTGCAGAATATCAAATGAAGATGAAGAAAATCATCTGCACTGAATGGAGGATCAGGCAATGAAATACAGCAGGATCAATGTTCATGGGATTCGGATTTTTTACAGAGAGTGCGGTTCGGAGGATCTTCCGGTCATGGTGCTGTTCCACGGTTTTCCGTCCGCAGGACATATGTTCAGGGATCTGATGCCGGCACTGCAGGACAGATTTCATCTGATTGCGCCGGATTATCCGGGATTCGGTCAGTCGGATTCTCCGTCCAGGGAAGACTTTGCATATACATTTGATCATCTGGCGGAAGTGATGGAAGGATTCCTGGAAGAGATGAAGCTGGACCGGTTTTATATGTATGTGTTTGACTACGGTGCACCGATCGGTTTCCGGATTGCCATGAAACATCCGGAATGGATCATGGGCATTGTCTCCCAGAACGGCAATGTATACAGGGAAGGTCTCGGAAAGAAATGGGAAGCACGCGCGGAATACTGGAAAAATCCCACACCGGAGCTGCGTGAACAGTACAAGAGCGCTTTTGCAAAAGATACCGTGATCGGCCAGTATACATTCGGGACGGAAGAGGGCAGTGTTTCTCCGGATGGGTATTCACTGGATCTGTATTATGCATCTGTCATTCCGGATTATGCGGAAAAACAGTCAGACCTGATATTTGATTATCAGAACAATGTGAAGATGTATCCTGCCTTTCAGGAATATCTGCGGACATATCATCCGAAACTGCTTGCAGTATGGGGAAAGGATGATCCTTCCTTTATCTGGGCAGGAGCGGAGGCATTTGCCCGGGATCTTCCCAATGCGCGGATTGTGCCGGTTTCCAGCGGACACTTTGCTTTGGAAAACTGCTGCGAAAAAATAGCGGAAGAGATCCGCAGGTTCTTCTGAATATGAATAACGAAAAAAGGAAATGATGACCATAGCGCCATGATTTCCTTTTTGTATCTGATGAAGAAGAAATGAATATCAGAAACGGAATGAGAATGTACCGAAATCAAATGTTTTGCTGCACTGACGCAGATCGCCTTCCGCTTCAATCTGTTCCAGAGCCTCCGTCATTTCATCGATAATACCGGGATGAACCGGATAACGGTAATGTCCCGGAAAAAAACTGCCGATCTTCAGATTCTTCAGCTTTCGTATTGATTCAGCAAGCTTCACAGGATCTGTGGATGGATAAAAGGCATCAATCTGTCCGTAATAAATCAGATCACCGGAAAACAGATATCCTCTCTCCGCTTCATAGAATACGCAGTGTCCGGGAGAATGCCCCGGTGTATGAATGATCTGAAGATTCCTGTTTCCTGTGCTCAATGTTTCTCCGCCTGCATATGTGAAGGAAGGAGTTCCCTGAAAAACATTCCAGGTCTCCGGATCAAAATCATCCGGAAGAACTGTCGGCTCTTTAATCAGATCACTCAGTACTGCAGGGCGGGGAACAGGAAAATGTTTACTGATCCATGGCACCTCTGCTTCATGAACGCCGAAGTGTTCAAAGCTGCCGTGGGATCCGATATGATCCCAATGCACATGTGTGGTCAGTACCGTGACCGGCCCCTGATACAGCTTTCTGACAGCAGGACCGATATCCCGGATTCCGGCGCCGGTATCAATCAGGAAAGCTCTGTCCGTACCGCACAGCAGCCAGCAGTGCGTCTGCTCGCGGTGCCGGTATTCACTGATGCAGTATGTATCCGCATCAATCTGTTCTGTTTCAAACCATTCGTTCATATAAACAGAATATCAGAAAATGATCAGAGTTTCTTAAGGGATAACGGTCATGATCTCAATGTCCTGCGCTATCAGGCGTTTTTTATGAATGAATCTTTCGGCTTCCGGCACTACAACGGCAGTAAATACGAAATACTGCCGATCTGGTAATACTGAATGCTGACTGACTGGGAAATCATTTTGAATTCATGTGAAATATAATGATGCAGAGAACAACGGTATTCCATTTTTCCGTTCTGTTTCAAATTTAATTCCGGGTGTGCAGAGTGTGCAGAATATCGGAAAATGATCAGACTTTATGACATGTTTACAATCATTCGGTCAAATGTCGTACATATGCTGAATATCAGTGATAAGATGCGGACATGGACAACGAGACGAAAGAGTTTATCCGGGAAGTATTCACACTGTCCCTGCCGGTAGGATTCCAGCAGATTATCAATCTGACAGTGAACATGATTGACAATATCATGGTCGGGCAGATGGGGGAACTGGCGATTACGGCAGTCTCCATCAGCGGCACATTCACCTGGCTGGTCATGGTGTTCGGTACAGGTCTGGCACATGGGGCAAATGTCGTCATGGCACAGGATTGGGGAAGCGGGAATGTGCAGCGCATCAAGAAGCTGTTTTCCTTTGTTATTACCATGTCCTTTTCCGCCGCATTGATCTTCTTTGTGCTCACTTCATTGTTTCCGGAAAGAATCATACAGATATACAGTTCCATGCCGCAGTTTGTTGCACCGGGAGTGGAATATCTTTCGATCATGAAATACAGCTTTCTGCTCACAAGCATTTCGCAGATGACGCTGCTGATGCTGCAGTCGGTCAGAAGCGTGAAGATCGGTCTGTACAACTCGATTCTGTCCTGTTTTACAAATATCTTTCTGAACTGGGTTCTGATTTTCGGACACCTCGGTTTTCCTGCCCTCGGTATCAGGGGTGCTGCGCTTGCGACGGTCATTGCCCGTTCGATTGAACTTGTCATTACTCTTACCTATCTGTTCCGGTTTGAACCGAATCTGCAGTTCCGCCCGAAGGATTTCCATCCGGTACTGGAGAAAGAATTCCTTCTGCAGTATATCCATATCACGCTGCCGTTATTGATCATCGATGTTTTCTCCAATCTGGTATCTTCGGTTCAGACAATGATCAGCGGGAGAATCTCCCAGTATTATATTTCTGCGAATTCCATTGTTCATATGGCATGGACGATTCCGAATTCCTTCTGCGTCGGTGTTTCCGCATCCGCTAACATCATGGTCGGAAATCTGATCGGCAGTTCCCGATTTGATACGGCAAAATCATATGCATGGAAGTTTGTGCGCACGGCTCTTCTGCTCGGCGTGATTGCCAGCGGACTGGTACAGGTGATCCTGCCGGTGCTCAGCAACTTCTATAAGATAACGGATGAAACAAGGATTCTCACAAGACAGATGGGCTATGCGGCATCGTGCACCGTGCTGTTTTTGCCGCTGTGCTTTGTGGTATTCAACGGTATCCTGAAAGCAGGCGGCCAGACAAGAAAGCTGATGTATGTGGATATGGCCGCAAACTGGCTGATTGCAATTCCGTTCGGATATATTGCGGCGTTTGTGCTGCACTGGCATCCGGCAGTGCTGTATGCGGTACTGCGCAGCGGCAATCTGTTCAAAGCGGGATGGGGGCTGCTGCAATTGAAAAAAGGGGACTGGATTCACAGAATTGCGTAGCTGCGAAAAGGATTCTTAAGACGCTTTCGGGAAGCTGTATGCTATACTGAAATAGTTAATACAGAACAGCTGTAGAGAGGTAAATAAAATGAGTGAAAATAATACACAGTCTCAGGCAATTACACTGACACTTTCTCCGGAAGAACTGGATGTACAGGCGGAAAAGGAAGCTGCCGAAGCCGCAGCCGCCAAAGCAGCCCAGGGTGCTCAGGCAGTCAAAGACCAGTATGATGAAGCGAAGCTGACTGAAGAAGAAAGAAGAACAGTCAACGAGTTCTCCAAGAAGATCGACATCATGGAGACCAATACAATTCTGCAGTACGGATCCGCTGCCCAGAAGAAAGTCACTGACTTCAGCGATACCGCACTGAAGAATGTCCGTACACAGGAACTCGGAGAAGTAGGGGAACTTCTCGGTGACCTGGTTGTTCAGCTGAAGACAACCGATGAAGAAGAGAAGAAAGGCATCATGGGTCTCTTCAAGAAGGGCGGAAACAAGATTGAACAGCTGAAAGTACGCTATGACAAGGCGGAAGCCAATGTTGATAAGATTGCGACAGTTCTGGAAGATCATCAGATTCAGCTGCTGAAGGACATTGCCCTGCTGGACCAGCTGTACGAGAGAAACGCACAGAACACAAAGGAACTGTCCATGTATATCATTGCCGGCAAGAAGAAGCTGGAAGAAGTACGCAGTACAGAACTTCCCGCACTGGTCGCAAAGGCAAAGGCTTCCGGTCTTCCGGAAGATTCCCAGGCTGCCAATGACCTGTCCCAGGCATGCGACAGATTTGAGAAGAAACTGTATGACCTGGAACTGACAAGACAGGTATCCATCCAGATGGCACCGCAGATCCGTCTGGTTCAGAACAATGACACACTGATGACAGAAAAGATCCAGAGCACACTGGTCAATACCATTCCGCTTTGGAAGAACCAGATCGTACTTGCAATGGGCATCAGCCATTCCAAGGAAGCGATGGAAGCCCAGCGCGAAGTTACCAACATGACAAATGCGCTGCTCAAGAAGAATGCGGAAACACTGCACCAGGCTACCGTTGAAACAGCCAAGGAAGCAGAACGCGGCATCGTTGATCTGGAAACACTCCAGCATACAAATGAAGAGCTGATCGCGACACTGGATGAAGTTCTGAACATCCAGAAGGAAGGTCACGAGAAGAGACTTGCGGCTGAGCAGGAACTGGCAAGAATTGAGAACCAGCTGAATGACAAGCTGCTGGAAGTCAACTACCAGAGAGACGTCACAAGACGCTGATTGAAACAGGAAGAGCCGGCACAGACCGGCTCTTATTGATATGGGGGAACTATGAGTACTGAATATACCAAATGGGCTGCCTGCTGGGGCAACGCAACTTCGATCAGAGAGCAGACAGAATGCATTTATGCCAAGGACCTGACACTGCGTTATCCGCTGTTCATGTGCTTCAGCGGTGACCGTCTGCGCTTTCATTTTTCCAATCTGACCGGAACCGAGCCGGTTACCCTGCAGGCATGCGTATCCGGACCTTCCGCAGATGAGAAGTTCGGAATGGAGACCGCCGATATTACATACCGGGGAGAAAAGAAGATTCATATCCTCCCGGGAAGTGAAACCGTCAGTGATGAGATACCGTTCACTGTACGTGCCGGTGAAGCGCTGAATGTTTCCATATATCTGGATGGATATACCCAGATGAATGCCGGCGTACTGATCACCGGTCCTCTTTCCAAAGGATTCTATTCCTATGGAAATCATATGTATGACGAGGATCTGCCGCTGGATCTTTCCAGACAGACAAGCTGGTTCCAGTTCCTGAATACAGTTGATATCCATACCGAAGAGAAGAACCATGCGCTGATCTGTTACGGAGACTCTATTACCGCCCAGTCCTGGCCGGATTACCTGAGTCTGCGGGCATGGGAAAACGGATACCGGAATATTGCCGTGATCCGCAGGGCAGTCAGCGGTACCCGCATTCTGCGCCAATATGACAATATTACCTATGCGGCTTACGGACTGAAGGGGAAGACCAGATTCCCGGTAGAAATGAATACTGCCGGAGCCGATACGGTTCTCATACAGCACGGCATTAATGATATCATCCATCCGGTCGGAGTCGATGTGAATCCGTTCCGTCCGTGGCGTGATCTGCCGACCGGGAAAGAACTGCGTGACGGCTATAAGGAGCTGTATATCGATTACGCCAGATCCCTCGGCATGAAAGTCTGGGGCGGAACACTGCTTCCGATCAAAGGCTGGCGTACATATGAACCGTTCCGTGAGGATCTGAAGAATGAGTTCAACCAGTGGCTCAGAACAACGGATCTGCTGGACGGCTGCGTGGACTTCGACCTGACACTGAGAGATCCGGAATATCCGGAAAGTTTCCGGAAAGAATATGACAGCGGCGATCATCTGCATCCCTCCGAAGCAGGATACAAAGCTATGGCCAATGCCATTCCGGAGATTCTGCTGAAATAAAAATTCCCGATTGCTCAGGAATCATATTCACCGTATTCACAGCCTGTATGCGCACATCTGATCTCATCGATCAGCTCTGTGCCGTGCAGGCTTTTTCTGTACAGTTTTACCGTACCGGTTCCGTTTCCGCCGTTCCATAAGCGGTTATGGTGCTTGGAACCGTCCGGAGCCTCATAGTTTACAAACAGCATATCCTTCTTTTTACAGGTGATCTCTGTTTCCATGATTGCATGGATGCTTTCCTGGCGGACATGCCAGTATACATTCTCTTCATCCTCATCAAAGGAGAATTCTGTTTTCACATGCAGATGGAGCTTGGAGAAGTTGAAATCATATTCCTGCCCTTCATAGTAAAAGACGCCGAGCAGTCTGCGGTCCAGAGGAACATGAAATATGGCCGGACGTCCGCCGCCGATATCAAAGACACTGTTCTCCAGCTTCTTTCCGGTTTTCATGCTGGTCAGATCATTGGAAGAAAGCCAGACCCACGGCGTTGTGAAGTCTTCTCCCCAGTTCTTGTCGGCATATCCGCAGCAGGTCTCAGGCTTCACGGTATATCTTTTTCCATTGAATATAACTGTTCCGGAATATTCTGTCTTCATGCCTTCCGCATGCCAGTACATCTCAAATGCATTGGCATGACGCATCGGTTCGGATGCACCGTAGCCGACATTGAACGTAATCTGCTTGTTTACCTGCAGATCCCATGACATCTCACCGTCATCGCACATCCATTCCGGATGGGACGCACTGCCGGAAACGGAAACAGATCCTTTCAGCTGTGTTTCAGAGGCAAAACAGTCGTCTGCGGATACGGAGTAGGGTGCGTTCATATGCACTTCAATATCTTTCCAGGCAAAGAATCTGTGCAGCTGCACATGATCTTCTCCCCAGCATCCTGCTTTGACCATCAGATAGGACGGCTTCTTTCCGGCAGCTTTGTTTGCGGGAAGCTGTCCGAATACCGGCTTATCCTCCGCCAGAGCGGGATTGCAGAGAAAGAATTCCACGAAGAACGGTTTCTCTTTACCGGTGGCTTCATCTTCTGCGGTGAAGGAATGCCACCACCAGTCATAGCCTTTTGTTCTGAGCTTTCCCCTCAGCATGCACATGTCTCTTGTAATATCAGAATGATTGAACATCGTTTATCCTCTTTTCATAACAGGTCCGGCACATCAAAGATTCCGGAAGGACTGTGAATCATTGCAAAGCGCTCATCCGGTTTCGTCTTCGGGTTCAGAAGTGATAATACCGGATGTATTCCCAGGGAAGCGGCAGCTTCCAGGTTCTTTGCAAGATCATCCGCAAAGACGGTTTCCTCCGCTTGAAGATTCATTTTCCTCAATGCGTCTTCAAACATGCGCAGATCCGGCTTGAAGATCCCGAGCTGATAGCTGTATGTGAAGCAGTCAAAATACTGTGACAGTCCGGCTTCCTGCAGACGGACGGCCGTGCTCGGCCAGGTATCGCTGATCACGCCGAGCTTATATCCCTGTTTCTTCAGCTGTTTCAGTGTCTCTTCCGTATCTTCCGCATAGATATATTTTTCATACCGGTATGTGCGGTCATGCGAGATTGTTCTCGCAATATCTTCGGTTACCGTCAGTCCGGCATGACTCAGCAGGGTATAGTAAAAACCGGTGAACTGCTCTTCCTCTTCTTCCAATGTAAAGATCTTATGGTGACGGATCAAAGGCTCCGACGCCTTCCATAATGCTTCCTTCCAAAGCTCCGGCTTCACACTGTCCTGCATTTCCTGCGGACAGTATTCCCGGAATACTTCTGTTAACATCCAGTCTCCGGTTTCCGGCGTTTCCAGTGTCCATCCAAGATCAAAAAATACTCCCTGAATCATTATGATGTACCTCATGGAACAGTATACATGAATCCGTCATTGCCGGCATGGTATAATCGATGCATGACAAATCCATATCGATACCGCAGACGCAGAATCAACTGGATGGCAGTGGCGGTGCTGACCCTGCTTGTCCTGCTGGTGTTTACCCTGATCATGGCTCTTTTTATTGCGCTTACCGGGCGTCACCAGGAACCGGTCATTCCGGAAGAAACGCCGGTGTCGACACCGGATCCGCGCTATCTGCACAACTATGACTGGGAACGGATGAACGGGGAAGATCAGTTCTGGATTTATGAGGATGACAATTATACATCCGAGATCGGCATCGATGTTTCCGTGCATAATGAAGAAATTGACTGGGAAAAAGTGAAGGAAGCCGGAGTAAAGTTTGCGTTTGTACGCTGCGGTTACCGCGGCTATGAAACCGGACAGGTTCATGAGGATGTTCTGTATCATCAGAATATGAAAGGGGCATCGGAAGCCGGCATTGAGCTCGGAGTGTATTTCTTCTCCCAGGCGAAGAATGTGGAAGAGGCGGAAGAAGAGGCCAGATTTGTCCTGTATGAGATGAAAGACTATATTATCCGTCTGCCGGTCTGCTATGACATGGAAGAAGTTACGGATCATGACCGCATCATTGATCTGACCACGGAAGAGAGAACGGAAATTGCCCGGGCATTCTGTAAGGTAATAGAGGATGCCGGTTATATTCCGATTGTCTACGGCAGTGAAAACTGGCTGACCTATAAGATCAATATGGCGGATCTGCAGGATGACTATCCGTTCTGGCTGGCATCCTATCATAAGGTATCCGTATCCACAGACTTCCCGTTTATCTTTGATATCTGGCAGTACAACAACACCGGCGAAATACCCGGTATCGACAAAGACACCGATCTGAATATCCGGTTTATTCCGAAACAGTAAAAGCCATACCGCGTATTATATGCAGAGGTATGGCTTGTATGCATTCAGGGAGGATTGAAATGCTTATCTGTTTACAACGTTGACGGGATTGCCTTCCAGGAAAGCTTTCAGGTTGGCAGCTGTGATATCCATGATCCTCTTTCTTGCGGCCTGGGCTGCCCAGGAAATGTGCGGCGTGATGATGCAGTTCTTTGCCTTAAGCAGCGGGTTGTCACCTTTGATCGGTTCCGTGGAAACAACATCGAGACCGGCCGCATAAACCTTTCCGCTGTTTAATGCATCTGCCAGATCCTGTTCGACGACAAGCTGACCGCGGCTGTTGTTGATCAGAATGACGCCGTCCTTCATTTTGGCGATGCTGTTTTTGTTGATCATGCCTTCGGTGCTGGGGAACAGCGGGCAGTGCAGGAAGATCACATCGGAACGCGCATACAGTTCATCAAGTTCAACATATTCAGCCAGTTCCCTGCCGCGCTCATTCGGTGTTCTGTCGAAGGCAAGTACCTTCATATCGAGGGAATTCAGGATTCTTGCGGTAGCCTGGCCGATTCTTCCGAGACCGATAATACCGGCTGTTTTGCCGTAGAGCTCAATCATCGGATAATCCCAGTAGCACCAATCAGCGTTGTTTTCCCATTTTCCTTCATGAACAGTGGCGTTGTGATGACCGATATGCGAGCAGATCTCCATCAGAAGACCGACGGCATACTGCCCGACAATCTGTGTTCCGTAGGTCGGAACATTGATCACGGGAATATTTCTTTCTTTTGCGGCATTGACATCAACAACGTTGTATCCGGTCGCAAGAACAAGAACAGCTTTGATATTTCCGCATGTCTCAAATGTCTTTGCGGTGAC
The DNA here is from genome assembly GCA_015058875.1 of Erysipelotrichaceae bacterium. Lineage (GTDB taxonomy): Bacteria > Bacillota_I > Bacilli_A > Erysipelotrichales > Erysipelotrichaceae > Bulleidia. Next base: position 39,024 of record SVBN01000002.1, read on the forward strand.
CGGTGTTTTGTTTATGATGACAATTTCGGCATCCCCGATTCTCTCACGGATGATATCGGCATCCACATAACTGGTTCTGTCATATACGGTTATTTCACCGAATTCTCTGAATACATCCCAGGAAAGATCACCGGGATTTTCTGTATATCCATCAAGAACAACAATTTTCGTCATAATGTATCTCCTCAGTTCAGTCTTCCAGCATTGCCCATGCACGGTTCAGGCAGCGCTTTGTGTTTGCAAGAATAATTGCTTCGCTTTCGGATGCGGTAGGGGAAACTTCCATGGAGAGAACAAGCGGTTCATCTGCACGGAAGAAGCCTTCTTCCTTCAATACCTTCAGATAATCCAGCAGTTCTGGAATATCGTTTGCACTGTTCGGATATCCGAGACGCTGATGCAGGTCGCCGTATCCTTCCGCATTCGGATCAGCGACAGCGTTGCCGAAATGCAGGTGCGTGATGTAAGGACGGCAGGTACGGACAACATCCGCAGCTTTCTCATGACAGATCGGGAAATGGGATAAGTCAACCAGCAGTCCGAAATTCGGGCAGAAAGTGCGGACATCCGCTGCAAATCTCGCGGCCAGCGGTGCCGGTCCGATCAGAGATGCTTTATCAACATCATAGTCGAATACCTCCAGCTCCACCATCATATTTTTCTCCGCAGCATAGCGGCAGACATTCACGGTTGTTTTCAGCAACTGACTGTATGCTTCTTCCTTTGTTTCTTCCTGCCATTTGCCGGAGAGGAATGCAATGCCTTTTGCACCGAAGTATTCCGCATCATCAAGACACTCCTTCAGTGTATCCTCCGCTTTCTGTCTTCCTTCTTCATTCAGGTCGTTCGGATTCAGCTTCGGTCCGAGCAGGGAAGGCTGTGCACCATAGCATACCTTCAGATGGGACTGTTCCAGGAGTGCTTTCGCTTCTTCACGATAAGCACCGAGCTTGTTTACATTCACTTCAATTGCATCAAAATAATCATCTGCGCAGATTGCCTTCAGTGACTCCAGTCCGTCCATTCTCGGATAGCTCATCCACTGAATTGTGCCTACCTGGAAATACTTATGTATGGAATCTCTCATGAATTTAATCTCCTTTTTGTGTGCGGAAGCTCTGCATATGAGCTTTCACCTCTTTCATTGCGTTTTTGAGCATATCTGTATCCGTTGTGTGGATGCAGAGATTGATGTCGTCCGCAAAGATTTTCTGCAGACTTTCCGGGCCGTGAATTCCGAATGCCTTGCCGTATTTATGGCAGGTATCCGCAACCTTCCGGATGGCATTTACTTCAGTTTCACTTGCCAGCTGGCCGGGTACTCCCAGAGAGATGGACAGGTCGTTCGGGCCGACAATCAGGGCATCGATGCCCTCCGTTGCCGCAATATCTTCAATGTTTTCAATTGCCAGAGCAGTTTCAATCTGGGCAATTGTCAGCACTCTGTCATTGATTGTTCTCATTGCTTCTATAGTTTCAATGCCCGTCTGGTAATAGGTAGCACCGATGCCGGATCCGTATCCTCTGTCTCCGACCGGAGTATATTTGGACCAATGCACGATTTCCTTCGCCTGTTCAGCTGTTTCTGTCATCGGTACCATGACGCCGCATGCGCCGGCATCCAGCGGACGTGAGATGCTTTCCTTGTCAAGCATCGGAACTCTCAGCACTGCAGTGAGTCCGACGGCATGCGCCATCTGGAACATATCATGGAGTGTCTCCAGGTTGTAGATGCCGTGCTCGCAATCAAACATGATAAAGTCCATTCCCGCATCTTTAGCGATGATGCAGAAAGCCGGATTGCGCTGCAGGCGTATCATTGTTCCATAAACGGTTTCTCCGTTTTTCAGTCTTTCTTTCAGGTTCATATTTTCTCCCCTTTCAGTTTCTGTTTACAGATCGATCCGGTTCCCTCTGCTGTTGAGCAGCGCTTCGTATACTTTTGTCAGTTCCAGCGCAAATTCCAGAGAGCCGGTCTGCGGCATTCTGTTTTCCAGAATGCAGGTAAAGAATTCCAGCAGTTCATCATAAATTCCCTGCAGGAAAAATGACATATTTTCCAGTGTTGCTTTGCAGTTCTGCGCTTCCCAGACCAATGCGCCGGAGTTAAATCCTTCCGGAACAAATGAAGTGGTTCTTCCGTATACGGAGGGGATACCCCGTTGAAGGATCACTTTGCTGGTGTTGTCGATCTGCAGGTGCCATGAAGGCGCGTAGAAATGATAGTCTTCCAATGGCTGCGGACCGCATGCATGCAGAAGGGTTCCGACAACGCCATTTTCAAAGAAAAGCACGCTGCTTCCGGATCCGCTCTCATTTCGCATGGATATGGCACTGTTTGCCTTTCCGCCTGCCGCAAGCAGTACGGAGAGAGGATGACAGCCGTTGTTCAGCCAGTCCTGAGGATTGTTATCAGGAATGCGGACAGGATAAACTGCCAGCATGCTCTGAAGATTTCCGTATTCTTCACTTTGAATCACTTCGATGGCTTTTCTTACCGCAGGCATAAATGCCTTTTTATACCCTGCCATTGCGACCAGACCATTCCGCAGTGATATCAGTTCTTCGACTTCACCGGAACTGACAGCGAGCGGTTTTTCCGCCCAGGCATGAAGACCGTGGGCGAATGCCTGCCTGATCAGTTCGGGGTGCCTGTCTGCGGAAACGCAGAAGAGGACTGCGTCCAGTTCTTCGCTCCGATACATTTCTTCCGGATCCTGATACCAGCGGCATCCGTATTCGGCAGCTGTTTTCTCAGCCATTTCGGTATTGCTGCGGTTGCACACGGCTTTCAGCTCAACAGGAAGGAAATGCAGTGCCGGAAGAATATTCCGGTAAGAGTGTGAGCCGATTCCGACTACCGCCGTACGTACACGGCGGTCATATTCACGCTGATACATAACAGACTCCTTTACCGTGCGGCTTTAGCCGTTTTTTTTCTGTATGAATTTTTTCAGAGCCATTACGCTGACTTCATGATCTTCCGCCGCGGACAGTCCGGAGATACCGATGACACCGACCATGCCGGTACCGGGAATACTGATCGGGAATGCCCCGCCTTTGCACTGATAAACGGTTTCATCATAATAGGACTCGAATACTCTTCCTTTTGATTTGTATTTTTCTCCTGCGTACATAGAACAGTGTTCAAACATTTCCACTGTGTTTATTTTCCGTTCTGCAAACAGACGGTTGTCAGAACTGGCATTTCCCATGCAGTAGGTGAAGAGCGTGGAAGCACCGCGCTTAATGACAATGAATACGCCGGGCTTGCCGCTTTCTCTGATCCATTCAGCAGCGCAGAGGCCCAGAAGCAGAGCATCTTCATTTGAGAAGGAAGGAACCTGCAGCTCCTGTTCAAGACAGAGCAGTTCCGAAGCAAGATCACTCATGTTAGCCTCCTAACGTTATAACAGTAATAACAACAGGTTACACTCACATGTTATATCTGTTATAACGCCTTGTCAACAGCGAAAAGGAAAAATAATCAGGAGTATATATTAATAAAGTAAGCGTTTACATTCGGAAAATGATAATTTCTGAAATTGTTAAAAAATACAGCAAAAAAACGCTTGACACGCTGTTATAACAGTTATATCTTGAGAGTGGAAGGAATAACAGGTTACAAAATGACGACAGAACTTCAAAACTCAGGTGATAGTTTCATAACTGCACCGGATGTTGCCTACTCAATTATCGTTCAGAAGATTCTTGACGGTGAGTTCCCTCCCGGAATGCAGCTGTCGAGAAGAAAGATGGCCGAAATCACAAATGTCAGCGTGATACCGGTCATCGAAGCACTCAAGAGACTGGAAGAAGACGGACTGGTCGAGTCAAAGCCGAAATGGGGATCCTATGTTACAATACCGACCGTGGAAAAGGTCAGCGATTCTCTGGAAGCAAGAGAAGCGATCGAGTGCCAGATCGCAAGAATCCTGAGTGAAAAAATGACGGATGAACAGTTCAATGAACTGTATCAGATTGCGGAAGAACTGGATACGGTTCCATATGCTGAGAATACGGTGGGGCCTTCCAGAGGGGCACATCTGAGATTCCACAGAACGCTTGCCGAGTTCAGCGGAAATGCAATGCTGAAGAGCATGTATGAGCGGATCAATCTGTTTTGGATCCTGTGCAATGCCCTGAGCGTCAGAGCACAGCATGTGGAATATCCTCGCTACTGGCACAGAAAGCTGATGGATGATATCCGTTCCGGAGATCCTGATAAAGCAGAAGCGAGCATGCGCGAGCATGTCAGGGATTCCAAGGACAGGATTCTTGAAAGCGTACGGAACAGACAGTATTAAAACCATGCCGGATCGAGCAGTAATCCATCCGGCAAATCTTAAAAACATAGTGTTATAACAGGTATTACAGTTATCACTTTTATCTCAATTGACAGGCGCTGAACCCGATAATGAAAGGGATCAGGCAGAAAAAAGACAGTGTACGTATATTTCGGAGGAAAGACATTATGAAAAAAGCACTGAAGGCAATTCTCGGAACAACAATGGCAGCGATGCTTCTGGCAGGCTGCAGCGGCGGATCTTCTTCCGGCGGTTCTTCATCCGGCGGTTCAACAGCTCCCGAATCCTCTTATCCCGAGGGTGATATTCAGATGGTCGTGCCGGTCGGTGCCGGCGGCGATACAGACGCAAATGCAAGACTGCTTGCTCAGTATGCGGAAAAGGAACTCGGCGTAGCGATCCCTGTCGTAAACGTCAAAGGTTCTTCCGGTACAGTGGGTATGGAACAGGTTCGTACAGGCGAAGCAGACGGCTACCAGGCACTGTTCTTCCACACTGAGGCAATGCTTCCGAAGATCGCAGGTATTTATGATTACAATCTGGATGACTTCCGCCTTGCCGGCGTCTGCCTGCAGGCAAACACAACACTTCTGATCACACATAACGATTCCGGCTTTACTACGCTCCAGGAATTCATTGACGCTGCCAAGGCAAATCCCGGCAACATTGAATACGGTATGGCTGTCGGCGGATATCCTCAGCTTGTCGGTCTGGCTCTTGAAAAGGAAGCAGGTATTGATCTGAACCTGGTCGATATCGGCGGAAATGCTGACAAGATCGCTGCACTTGCAGGTCATAATACAGATATCATCAACGTTGAATATGCTCTCGTGAAAGACTATATCGCTACAGGCGAATTCATTCCTCTTGCACTGCTGTCTGCAGAACGCAATCCTCTGTTTGACGATATTCCGACCGCAAAGGAACAGGGTCTGAACATGGAATTCGGAAAGTTCTTCTTCGTCGCATTCCCTAAGGATGCACCGGATGATGCAGTTAATACATTCAGTGCAGCCATGAAGGCAGCTGTTGAAAATCCGGATTTCGTCAAAGCGGCTCAGGATTCCTATGCACTGACACCTGTGTATATGGATCCCTCCGAAGCTACATCTTATGCGAAGCAGGTAGAAGAGAATCTTCTGAAATATGCGGACCTCTTCACTGCCGCAAATAACTGATCTCTGATTATCCGTATAGGAGATTTCATCCTATGAAGCGGTATTCTGATCTGATTACAGGTGCTGTCAGCCTGGCGGTCGGTATTGCTCTGCTGGTAATGAGTATTCCGATCGGCATACAGGAAAACAGCCTGATCGGAGCAGCGTTTCTGCCGGAAATCGTTTCTGTTATCATCATCGCGCTGTCTCTGAAGCTGATCTATGACGGCTTCAGAGCAGCGAAAGTCTTTGAAGAGACACCACCCGAGTTTGTGAAGAATTACAAGGGGGCGGCGGTGATGATGATCGCATGCATTCTGTATGCAGAACTTCTGAAACCGGTCGGATTCCTGATTACGAGCATTGTGTTCCTGTTTCTGACATTCTGTCTGATGACTAAAAAAGAAGAAACAAATTATTTGAAACTGGGTGCGCTGACAATTGTTTCGGTGCTCCTGATCTACTTTATCTTTACAAAATTCTTCGGAATCCGTCTTCCGGCGGGATTTCTGAAGGGAATCATTTAAGGGAGGCCGTCATTATGGGTGATATTATTACCGGATTTATATCCATCCTGAATCTTCCGATATTGGCGCTGATCTTCCTCGGTGTTTTCATGGGAATTATCGTCGGCGCGATTCCCGGTCTTTCAGTAACTATGGGCGTCGCACTGTTCCTGCCGATTACATTCGGAATGGAACCGATTGCAGGTCTTGCACTTCTGTGCGGACTGTACATCGGTGGTACTTCTGGCGGCCTGATTTCGGCAATTCTTCTGAAAATGCCCGGAACGGCGTCTTCCGTTGCGACAACCTTTGACGGCTATCCGATGGCTATGAAGGGTGAAGCCGGCAAGGCGCTGGGCGTTGGAATCGTGGCTTCATTCTTCGGCGGACTGATCAGCTACATTATCCTGATGTTCCTGGCACCGTTCATTGCCAGATTTGCGCTGAAGTTCGGACCGTATGAATACTTTTCCATCGCACTGTTCTCAATGACGATGATCGTATCGCTGGCGTCAGGTTCTCTTGTAAAAGGTGTGCTCAGCGGCATGCTCGGGTTCATTATTGCATTTGTCGGTATTGCTCCGATCACAAGTTTCCGCAGATTCACATTCGGTATTTCGGATCTGAGTGCGGGATTCTCCATTCTCCCGATTCTGATCGGATTCTTCGCAATCGCAGATATACTGGAGGCACTTGAGAATAAGTTCAAAAAGCAGGATCTGACCACGCAGGATTTCACCATCAAGGGATTCGGATTTACAAGGGAAGATATTAAAGGCCAGGGATTCAATTTCTTTGCCTCGACCCTGATCGGAACTGGCGTCGGTATCCTGCCGGGACTGGGCGGAAGCATCTGCAATCTTCTTGCATATTCCGTGTGCAGAGGACATTCCAAATATCCCGAAAAGTACGGAACGGGCATTGTGGACGGACTGATTGCGTCCGAAGCATCCAACAACGCATGCACAGGCGGAGCCATGGTTCCGCTGCTGACACTCGGTCTTCCGGGTGACAATACGACCGCACTGATCCTTGCCGGATTCATGATCCATGGCATCACTCCGGGACCGCTGCTGTTCAGAACCCAGGGACCGCTGGTCTATGGTATCTTCGCTGCGCTTCTGATTGCGAATGTCATGATGCTGCTGATCGAGTTCCTCGGCATCCGTGTATTTATCCGGATTCTGCAGGTTCCGAAAAACATTCTGCTTCCGATTATCACAGTATTCTGTGTTGTCGGTGCATACGCCAATAACAATCGTGTATTTGACGTGCTGATTATGATGCTGTTCGGTATCCTCGGATGGATCATGAAAAAAGCAAAACTGCCGGTTGCGCCGACAATCCTTGCTTTCATTCTCTGCCCGACATTGGAAACTAACCTGAGAAGAGGACTGATGAAGAGCCAGGGCAGCTTCATGCCGTTCCTGACATCACCGATCTCCTGTATATTTATCATTCTTGCGGTTGTCATGCTTGTTTATAACATCAGAAAAGAAATTCTGAACTCAAAACAGGCATAATAAGCCTCAGAGATACTGATCTGCTTCAGTTACGGATTCATTCCGGCTGAAGCTTTTTTATATTTCACGGGGAAGCTGTTCCAGGATCGTACCGAAGTTCTCATAGAATTGTCCGACATGCAGGCCGTCAATCAGACGGTGATTGACTTCCAGTGACATGCCCAGCATCAGTCTGCCGTTTTCTTCCTGATACTGTCCCCAGGCAATGCGGGGGATACTGTCGGAAGGATCCGTCATGCCTTCATTGGTCAGTCCGGTGACGTCGATCCATGGAAGGCAGGAAATAAAGATCAGCTGATCGGATTCCTTGCTTTCCACCAGAAAACAGTCCTGAGATGATGTGATCTCTGAGGCTGCTCTGCAGAAATCCTCCGGTGAGCTGACGTCTTTATCTATCGTTGCAATCCGGAACAGATCGCTGCCCGGCGGCAGATAGGTGAAGCTCGGATACCGCCTCTCCAGATGATAAATGCCGTCTTCTCTTATTGTATAAAGGAATGCATCGGTTCTGTTCATGGCTTCCGTGACGGCCCAGACCATGACGAAATAGAAGGGAAGACGATGTGTTTTTGCATATCTTCTCAGCTTCGTAACATCCGCCCGGAAGGTCACGGACCAGAACGGCTTTTCCGTATGCAGGAAGTGATTGTACAGCTCTTTCCGCTCCCATGATTCAAAGTCGATTTTTCTTTCCGTCATTGTACTTCCACCTCTCTGTATGCATGTTCCACCAGCTCGGCTTCCGCCGCACCTCTGGTCAGATCGCGTATAGTCTCCGCTATATTGTTTTCTCTTGTTTCAAAGATGCAGGTGACCTGTTCGCTGTAATCAAATTCCGCATTTTCCGTATTTCTTCTCAGCCATCCTTCCAGTTTTCCGGAAAGATCATACGGATAGGTGATCTGCCAGATGTCCACCGGAACTTTATCGAGCTTCTTCGCTTCGGCAAGCGCATCGCTTACAGATCCGGAATATGCCCGGATCAGTCCGCCGGCACCGAGCTTGATCCCGCCGAAATAACGTACCACGCATGCCACGGTACTGGAAAGTCCGCTTTTCCGTATGCTTTCGAGCATCGGAACGCCGGCCGTTCCGGCGGGTTCATGGTTGTCGCTGGAACGCTGGATCATGTCATTTTCACCGGTGACATAGGCAGTGCATACATGGCTTGCGTCCGGAAATTCCTTCCGGATTTTTTCAATATATTCCCGTGCTTCCGCTTCGGTAAAAGCCGGTGCAATACAGGCAATGAACCTTGATTTATTGATGACTGTTTCTTTCCGGAATTCTTCTTTCAGCCGCATGCGCACCACCTTTCTTTTAATAATAGTATATAATTTCTGCAGGTAAATATTATGAGCAGAATTATACAGCTTGATGAACAGACAGCGAATATGATTGCGGCCGGAGAGGTCGTTGAACGTCCGATGGGCGTAGTGAAGGAACTGGTGGAGAATTCCATCGACGCCGGAAGCACGCGGATTACCGTGACTCTGAGAGAGGGCGGATTAAGCATGCTCAGCGTGGCGGATGACGGCATCGGCATGGACAGTAAAGACGCCGTGATGGCTTTTCAGCGACATGCCACCAGCAAAATCCGCACCCAGACGGATCTCTGGAGAATCCATACTCTCGGCTTCCGCGGGGAAGCCCTGCCTTCCATCGCCAGTGTATCAAAGCTGACGCTGACGACCAGCGATGGCAATGAAAGCACGAGAGTAAAGATTGAATACGGAAAGACAGTATCCGTCAGTACATATCCCTGTGATCAGGGGACGGAAATCACGGTCGAAGGACTGTTCTATAAAACGCCGGCAAGACTGAAGCATATGCGCTCGGCAGCCTATGAGAATTCACTGATTCAGGATGTGGTTGTCCGCTTTGCGATGAGTCATCCCGAGATTGCCTTCCGTCTGATCAGTGACGGAAGGACGTCATTCCAGACGACCGGAAAAGGCAATCTCCTGGAGGTTCTGTACCAGGCCTGGGGAAGAGATGCCGCGGAAAACGCGGTCCGCGTTGAATTCTCGGATTTTGATTATAAAGTGGAAGGCTATCTGATCAAGCCCTCCGTTACCCGTTCCAACCGGAATGCGATGCATGTGTTTCTGAACGGCCGCATGGTCCGCACCTACCGCCTGTTCAAGGCAATCGAGGACGGATACGAAGACTTCATCGTCAAGGGAAGACACCCTCTTGCGGTGCTGCGCATTGATATGGATTCCCAGCTGCTGGATGTCAACGTGCATCCTTCCAAATGGGAGGTCCGTCTTTCCAAGGAAAACCAGCTGGAACAGCTGATCCGGGAAGAAATACGGAAGGCACTTGCAGGAACGGTGCTCGCACCGAAGGCGGAAGTGCAGACAGCCAGACAGACTTACTACGAACCGATCCGGATGGAAGAACTGGAACAGCCTGCTCCGGAACCGGTCAGGGAAACAAAGCCGGAAGTGTCCTCGAAGCCCTATACTCCGCACACTTTCGCGGAATCCATGCCGAAACCTTCCGTCAGGGAGTATACGGATGCATTTCTTGCGGCTGCGGAAAAGAAGACGGAAGAGAAAACGCCGGATATCATCCGTGAGCCGGAGCCGGTGATTGAAGAGATTCCGGAAGCGCCTGTCAGGCAGGAGAGACTGCCGGATATGCAGGTGATCGGACAGCTGCACGGAAAGTTCATTCTCTGCGCAGTGGAAAACGGTCTGGCAATTCTTGACCAGCATGCGTGTCAGGAACGCGTGCATTACGAAGAGATCCGGGCAAAGCTGAATACCGAGCCGGCAATGACCGACTGCCTGATTCCGCTCCAGGTGAATGCTTCGGCGGATCTTGTCGCAAGATGCGGTGAGATCAATGAAGCCGTAAAGGATCTCCATATTGAATTTGAACCGTTCGGCAGGGATCTGCTTATTGTCAGAAGAATTCCGCTCTGGATGAAGGAAATCGATGCCGACCGCTTCCTGCAGGATGTGATCGATTCCTTTAAGGATGAACGGCAGATCCGCTATGCAAGAATGGAAAAGAAAAAGATCGCGACAATGGCTTGCCACAGTTCGATCCGTTTCAACCGGAATCTGACAATGGATGAGATGAAGGAAGTGGTTGCCCAGCTCAGGAACTGCGAAAATCCGTACCACTGTCCGCACGGCAGACCGACATTCATCATTCTGGATGAAAAAGAACTGACAAAGGAGTTCCTGCGATGAAAAAGGTACTGGTCATTGTCGGACCGACCGCATCCGGGAAAACCGGGTTTTCCCTTGAGATGGCGGAAGCGCTGGACGGGGAAATCATTTCCGGAGATTCCATCCAGGTCTACCGGGGACTGGATATCGGATCCGGAAAAATCAGACCGGAGGAAATGCGCGGGATTCCTCATCATCTGATTGATATTCTCGATCCGAAAGACCGTTACAGCGCGGCACAGTTTCAGAAAGATGCCAGATATGAGATTGATCACTGTGCCGGCTTTCCGATCATTGCCGGGGGGACCGGTCTCTATCTGAAAGCATGCCTGTATGATTATCAGTTTACGGAAGAAGAGGAAGAATCCCCGGCAGATCCGGAATTTGAACAGATGTCTTCCGAAGAACTCTACCGTCTGCTTCTGGAAAGAGATCCGAAACAGGCGGAGAAAATACATGCAAACAACCGGCGCAGGGTGATCCGGACGCTGACGATTCTGAAACGGACCGGCGTGCGTCAGAGTGATGCCGTTGCGTCACAGAATCATGAACCGGTCTATGATATCTTTCTTGCCGGATGCACGATGGAAAAGGAAACGCTTCATCACCGGATTAATGTGCGCACGGCGATGATGATGGAGGAAGGACTGGAAGAGGAAGTCCGGAATCTGCTTGCCGGCGGCGTCACATTCGAAGACCCGTGCATGCGCGGAATCGGATACCGGGAATGGAAACCGTATTTTGAAGGATTGTGCACCGCAGATGAAGTGCTGGAAGAAATCCGGAAACATTCACGTCAGTATGCAAAACGGCAGTATACATGGCTGAACCATCAGATGCCGGTGCAATGGTTCCAGGCGACAGATCCTGAAGACAGAGAGAGAATAAAAAAGGAGATACTGGTATGGGCGAAGAACTTGAACGGGTAAAACTGCTGCTGGGAGAGCAGGCAGTGGAAAAACTGCATAACAGCACCGTGCTGGTTGCCGGTGTCGGCGGCGTCGGTTCCTACGCGGCGGAAGCACTGGCCAGAACCGGTATCGGTCATCTGATTCTGGTGGACAGCGACGAAGTGGAAATATCCAATCTGAACAGACAGATCATGGCGGATCATACAACCCTGCATACGCCGAAGGTAAAAGCCATGCATGAAAGAATCCGGGGATTTGCGCCGGAATGCGATGTGCGCGAAATGCAGATGTTTCTGAAGGAAGAAAACATGAAGCTGGTATGTGATGCAGACTTTGTCGTCGATGCGATCGATACCGTGACATCCAAACTGGATCTGATTGAAGCATGCCATGAATACGGAATACCGTTTGTTTCCTCACTCGGCATGGGCAACCGTCTGGATTCCTCGATGGTCACCTATACGGATCTCTGGAAAACACAGATGGATCCGCTGGCCAAGAGTGTCAGACAGATGGCAAGAAAGCGCGGGATCCGCTATCCGGTTCCGGTGCTGTTCTCTCACGAACAGCCGCGCACGCAGAATACAGTTGTCAACCCGGACGGTGAGACAAGAAAAGACCGGATTCCGCCGGCAAGCGTGATCTTTGTGCCGGCAGCCGCCGGACTGCTTGCCGCAAGCATTGCGGTCAGAACAATACTGGAGGAAAAGATATGACCAACAGCAAAATCATAAAGCGTCAGATCCTGACGGTCCATATTCTCAGGGGAATCCTGATCGGTCTGATCATTCTGGCCGCGGCGGTCGCAGTGCTTTCACGCCTCAGCATGATCGGATTCAGTACCGGCACAGTGATTGCGGACGTTGTCGGAACAATTGTCTTCTTTGCGCTTATCGGAGCAGTGATCGGAGCTTTGAAAGGCAGACGTGTGATGCGGCCGATTCTTCGTCAGGATAAACTGTACGCCGGTACACGCTTTGACCGTGAACATTTTCATGAAGCGGCAGGCAGCGGAAATTTCTATCTCGGAGACGACTGGCTGCTGTATCACAGAGATCTTGTTACGAAAGCATGGAACAGAAACAGCATTGATCTGATTGAGCGGACCGGCGCAAAATCATCCGGCAATAAAGTCGGCATGATGAAGCTGGTCAGCGGAAAAGACGAGTATATGATGACATATCAGGTTTCCGATACGGATCTGGAACAGGTGCTTCAGCACTGGCTGAATCCGGTGACGGAGCCTCAGACAAAGATATGTCCGGCCTGCGGGACAGTCAATGCACCGGAAGCGCACTTCTGTGCGGAATGCGGCGCGGATCTGGAACCGGAGCAGAGCATTTGACTATTTCTCAAAAATACATATGATTGTAGTCGTACCGTAAAACACGGTCGAAAGGAGGGTGAATGAAATGAGTGAATTTCATCGCACTGATTATTATTCTTCCGCCGGTGATACGCTGAAAGCGTACGTAAACAAAGTGATGCTGAGAATGGGCATCGGACTGGCTATTACCGGCCTTGTCGCATTCGCACTGTTCATGAGTCTCGTCAACGGAGGATTCTTCTACAGTATTCTGTCCGCTGCATATATGCCGGTTGTACTGGTCTGCAGTATCGCACAGCTTGTACTGTGCATTGTTCTGAGCTCAAGGCTGACAAGCATGAGCACTTCTGCCTGCACGGCAATCTTCTACGGATATGCCGCACTGACCGGCGTCACATTCAGTGTCCTGCCTCTGGTATTCGATTTCGGAACCATTTTCCAGGCGTTCCTGTTTGCGGCGGTCATGTTCTTCAGCTGCGCAGTCATCGGACATACAACGGATGTGGATCTGACCCGCTTCAGCGGTCTGATCTTCGGAGCACTGATCGCATTGGTCATTGCAAGTCTGCTGAGCCTGTTTATTCCGGTGCTCAGAGACAGCCTGCTGATCAGCTATCTCGGAATCGGTGTCTTCCTGGTTCTGACGGCATACGATATGCAGAAGATCCGTTCCTTCTACTACAGCTCCGGCGCGTACGGAGAAATGAGAGAAAATCTGGCAGTTTACGGAGCGTTTGAACTGTATCTGGATTTCATCAATCTGTTCCTGTACGTGCTGAGAATTCTGGGTTCCAGAAACCGCAGAAACTGATGCTTTGAAAGATGTGATTCATCCGGCCGCGGGTGAGTCACTTTTTTTGTTTCCGGACAAAAAAAGGATTCCGCATCATGCGGAACCCCGATGATTTTATATCCTGAGTCTGACCCACTCGCCTTTGCGGAAGCGGATGCTGAGGAAGATGAATCTGGACAGCTGATCAGCAAGCACGCCGAGCCAGATGCCGTGCAGACCGAAATTCAGCAGGCCTGCGAGCACATAGGTTACCAGCGTACGGATCAGGGTAACACTGATCAGGGAGGCAAACAGCGTATATTTTACATCGCCTGCACCGCGCAGACAGCCGCCGTAAATGACCTGGGAAATCTGTACAAGCACGATGACCATGATATAGCGGGAGATCAGCACGCCCATATCGACGGTCGCCGGATCACTGAAGTAGAGAGAGAACAGGAATCTGCCGCCGAAGAAGAATATGACTGCGAGAATGACGGAGATAATCAGACCGATCTGCTGGCAGATCCTTCCGTATTCGATCGCCTTCTGTTTGATGCCTTCACCCAGGGAACGTCCGGTCAGTGCAACCGCGGCGACCTGCATTCCGTCACCGAATGCAAATCCGAGCGACAGGAAGTTCATGCCTACCTGGTGGGCCGCAAACGGATTCGTGCCGAGTCTTGCGGCGATGACGGCCGTTGTCACGAAGCCGACGCGCATTGCCATGTTTTCAATAAAGAAGTTGGAACCGAGACCATACATGGAGCGGAATGTCTCCCATGTGGGACGGATATGCATGGAACGCATGATGGGGATGGAAACAAAACTGTCTTTGGAAAACAGGGAGCGGACACTCATGAAGGCGGCCGCAACGGTTCCGAGTACGGTTGCGATAGCGGCACCGTGAATCCCCCATTTCGGGAAGCCGAAGTTGCCTCCGATGAGCAGATAGTTGAAGATAATATTAACGATGCTGGACACAACGTTGGTCGTCATGGCGATCCGCGTATTGCCGGAGCCGCGCTGTGCGGAGTTGATAACCAGCGAGAGCACATTGAAGAACGTTCCGCCCATAATGATGCGGAAATAAATCACCGCAGGACCGTGCGTATCGGCATTTGATCCGCACAGTGCAATGATCTGATCCGCAAAGACAACGCAGATCAGTGTTACAACCGCACACATCACCATCGTATAGGCAAGCGCCGTGAGCAGGACTTCGTTCGCGTCCTTCTGCCGTCCCTGTCCCTTGCGCCGGGCAACCAGTGAGGATACCGCAATATTCATGGAAAGGAAGAAGGACAGTCCGATGAATTTCGGCTGTGTGGTCAGACCGACTGCCGCAACAGATGCGGCGCCGAGTGTGGATACCATCAGGGTATCGATCATTCCGGCGAGCGTGACAAAGAAACTTTCCAGCACTGCCGGCCATGCCATGCGGATGGCTTCCATCCGTAAAGCATTTTTGTCAAAGGCCTTTTCTGACATTCGGTAAATCCTCCGGGTTTATGAAGTGTATTATATACCGAAGTATCTCAGCATGCTAAAATAACGACTGAGTTGAGGTGAAATATGTCGAATTCACGAATCGTTTCCTATAAATGTCCGTACTGCGGAAGAGAGTTTGAGGTGGAAATCTGGGATACTGTCACGGCTGCTTCGGATCCTGATCTCAGGGACCGCTGCCTGAGCGGCGACCTGTTCCGCCTGTCCTGCCCGCATTGCAAGCAGGAGTTCATGGTTCAGTATCCGCTGATCTATATTGATGAAGATCACCGGTTTATTCTCTGGCTCAGTGAGAAGGAAGCACCGGAATCACTGCGCAGAACAACCGGCACACTGCATGAGAAGGGATATGTCATGCGCCGGTGCAGCACTTTGAAGGAATTCTGTGAGAAGATCCAGATTCTGGAGGACGGCGTCAGTGATGTGATGGCGGAACTGGCAAAGTATGACTGCTTTATCGAGTTTGTCGACAACGGCAGGGGAACACCGGAAGAAATTACCGGCGTGGAATATCAGCGCACCGAAAACGGAATCATGAAGATCACGGTCCGCTGCTCCGATAAGGGAATGTCATTTATGATTCCGCTCAGCATGCTGGAAGAGGAGATGAATCAGAATCCGGAGATCTATGAGCTGCACAATGATATTTTCCCGCTGGTCAATGCGGACTGGATCATGAGTCTGTTTGAAGAAGCGGACGGAACCGCATGAAAAAACGCCGTGAGGCGTTTTCTTTCTGATGCTAATCCGCAGGAATATCTTCGTATCTGAGCGATTCCAGAAAACCTTCGGGAAGCTGTTCCTGCATTGTGCTGATCATATTCAGGAGCGGAATCGGGAATTCTGCCCAGCGGTTATCCGCAGTATTTTTCTGCTGGAGAAGCCAGCTGTTTACAATTCCGGTCAGCGCCAGCTGATACGGCGTAATGGTTTCCTCGATCCCGGACAGGCGGCATATTTCATTGATCAGATGATGCAGGGCACGGTAGGAGTATTCCCTGTGTCTGCTTGTCATGAAGAACGGTCTGGTATCATCGTTAAGCCCGAGCGTTGCATTGTTCATACTGACAATGGCTGAAAGGGCGTCGCTGAAGATAAACGTTCCGGTATATTCCCAGGTAATGCCGCGGGTGGAGGAACGCAGATATCTGACAGGAGCGCCTGACAGATACAGGTCGGATTCTTCCGGTTTCTTTTTCGTTGTTTCAAGGAAAGGGCCTTCGTTGACCTCCAGGGTCATCCTGCCGTCTTTCTGTTTCCGGAAGTCGCATACGCGGATCTGGCGGATCTGGTTCGGAGTCAGTCCGAGATACAAAATCAGCTCGATCATGATGCGGTCTCTTTTCGGAATGTCCGTCAGTACCGACCGTATTTTTCTGACGGTGTCGGGCGTGACGAACATGTTCTCATTGTAGGAAGTACGCAGGCGCTTTTCGTTTTTGATCAGACCGCTGAACGGACTTTCAAAGCCTTCCACCGAACGGCATTCTTCAATGCGTCTGCCGAGGGAGCGCAGCGTAGCTTTATATCGATGAGCTGTGTTTGGAGAAAGATCACCATTCCGGACACGTTGGTCGAGAGAACTGAAGTATTCAGCGGCGTCTTCTGTTGTCATGGTCAGGATACGGTATTTGCCGTTTCCAGAAGAGTGCAGCAGATTGAGTACCTTGCGGTAATCGTTGACCGTCGAAGACCCCGGATCAAGATCGTGCGTGATCTCGGCCCAGAGTGCCGCAGAGATTCCTGCGGGAGTTCTCGTGACCATAAAAGCAATTCCTTTCGCAAAGTGTTTATATCTTATTCGAAAGGTACCGTTTT
The DNA here is from genome assembly GCA_015058875.1 of Erysipelotrichaceae bacterium. Taxonomy (GTDB): domain Bacteria; phylum Bacillota_I; class Bacilli_A; order Erysipelotrichales; family Erysipelotrichaceae; genus Bulleidia. The sequence continues at coordinate 56,039 of SVBN01000002.1, forward strand.
GACAAGTACAATTATTCTGAAATGTATGTGAAATCAAATCACATAATTTTCCATATTTCTTCCGTATTTTACAGAAGTGCCTCCTGTATGATCTAAGTACAGACAGATAAGTCTGCTGAATACATGCTCCCCCCTTTAGCAGGTATTCAATAATCTATCCCCTGATAATAAAAAAGAAAAAGATCCGGTGCCCGGATCTTTTTCAATGGATTTATTCCGTGACTTCGACAAGCTCGTGGCCTTCCACCGAGAAAGCTTCAATGACCTGGAATGCGGTTGCGTACCAGTCGTTTGTTTCCGGGTTGAAGCGGATCGATGCCGCAATGGTCGGCTTGTTGTCAATATATGAATTGTCGCTCAGCTTTGTGCAGTCGTTTTCCGCCAGAGCATACAGCTTTACCAGATAATAGCCGTCGGAATCGGCGGTCGGATCCAGCTCATATGTCGTACGGTCGATATAGACCTTCCGGTTGGAGAATCTGTAGCCGCTGTTGACGCCGTTGACCCTTGCCTGAAGCGCAGTACGCAGATCATCCGTAACATTGCTCAGCGAACTCATGTCACCGTTGTTGGTTCCTTCCAGATAGGCACGGTAGAACTGTGCGAAATCCCGGGCAACCGTGTCAAAATGCGTGGGATCATCATCAACAGCAGCCGCCGGCGTTTCTGCGGCAGCTGTTTCAGGTGCTGCAGTCAGAACCGGAGCTTCGGTTTCTTCGGGAAGCGCTGCTGTATCAGCGGCAGCTGTTTCCGCGGCAGGCTCCGTATTGGAAGAAGGACGCGTGCTTCTGTGATCGCGGAGAACAAAGTACCAGATGCCGCATACAAGCGCTGCCAGCAGCAGAAGTGCAGCAATGATAATCATGTTTTCCTTTGAGCTGCCGGAATTATCGTCACTGTCTTTTTCTTCCGGCTCTTTTTTTGCGGGAGTCAGTTCAATTTCCCTCTTTACCGGCTTCTTCGGAATATTCAGATCTTCAGCTTCCGGCTGTTTTTCAACAACAGCCTCCTTCACCGGTTCGGGCTCTTCCCTGACTGTGCTGAATACCATTGTCTTTCCTTCATCGGAAAGCTTGGCTTCCGGCTTCTGCTCAAGCAGCTGTTCATACAGCACTGTTTCCTGTTCCGGAGCGGCCGGCTTTTTCGGCAGATCAAAGTCGAAAGGAACGGCAATATCGAGCGTGTCTTCCTCCGCATCCAGCGGATTGACAAATGTGGAGCCTTCCGGTTCATCCGGATTCAGTCCGGCAAGCTTCAGGGCCGCCTTTGTATCTTCATCTTCATTCCGCGGCTGTTTGAGGATAAACGGAACATCATAGCTGTTGTCGGAAGGTGCGGCATCGCGGGTTGTATTTCCGTCAAGAACATCTTCTTCCTTCACGGAATCATCATCCGCCAGCATCATTTTCAGAACATTCTGCAGATCGCCGAGGACATCATATTCTCCGGTTTCCTGCGCAGGTTTTTCCGGTTCGCTGACAGGCGCAGCAGGTTCCTGAGGCTCGGCTTTAATAAACGGAATGCTGAAGGAGGAAGCTGTTTCCTCAGCTTTCGGAGCTTCTGTCTTTACGGGTTCCGGTTCGGCGGTTTTGATTTCCAGCGTCGGCTGTTCGTCTTTTACCGGTGCCGGTTCACTCAGGAATGAGGAAAGCGGAATTGCATCCTCATCGTCATCTTCCGGTGTTTCGGGGATAATATCCTGAGGCGCGGGTTTGATTGCCTCGGGTTCATCAAACAGGTCTCCGAACGGACGTACGGAACGGGTGAAGAATTCGGGCTCCTTTTCAGGTTTCTTTTCCGTTGTCCGCTTCGCCGGTGTGGAGAACAGATCCGGATAGGTATTCTCGTTGATTGCCGGGAATACGCCCGTATCGACCAGCTTGGCGTTCCGCATGACGGGAGTCTGGGGAATATTCAGATCCTTGATATTGAAAATCAGGGTCTGGGAATTTCTGTCCTCCGGATTTTCGGAAGGTACAGGTCTTCCGCAGCGCGGGCAGAAGATCATATCCTTTTCCAGTTCACGGCCGCAGTATATACATTTTTTCATCTCAGTCATAGTTTGTGTCTCCTGATTACATAAATAATCAATATATATTATACATGAAAACGCTTGTGCGGTTGCAGCAGGAAATCAGTGCATACCCGGTCCGTTCCGTTGTATAATATGAAAAACGCAAAAAAGGATGATTATGGACAGGAAATTTGTTTGGAAATTATGGACTGTAGGCATACTTTCAGTACTGATCATGCTGGGCCTCGGTTATCTTACCTATCTGAATAAACACCCCGGAGGAACTCCGGCACCGACTGCGGCTGTTTCTACTCCGACACCGGCAGTGACAGCTTCCGTACCGGGAACAACCGTACAGCCGGAAAGCAGTTTTGTTCCGGGATGCCCAACCTGTCCTCCGGATGATCCTGAGAAAACAGCACCGTCTGTTCCTGAACAGGATATACCGTATACGCCGGAAGTGGATATCGACTCCGATGACAGCATTACGAGACTTGTGAATATCAGCTATCCCGTCAGCAAAGACTATGTGCCTGCGGATCTGAGAAAGGTCAACATACCTTCCGCCGCGGATGAATATCTCCGTGAGGAAGCGGCAGCGGCTCTGGAAGAGCTGTATCAGGAAGCCAGAAACAACCAGGCGTATCTGAGAATCGTGGACGGATACCGTTCCTATTCCGAACAGCTGGATCTGTATACCTATTACGAGCGTGTCCACGGCAAGGCTTATACCGAATATGTGGATGATCATCCCGGCGCAAGCGAACACCAGCTGGGACTGGCGGCAGATCTGGGATGGTATAACGGCAACTGCGAGCTGAATCCCTGCATTGCAACATATCCGCAGTATCAGTGGCTGCTGGACAATTCCTACAAATACGGATGGATTGCCAGATATCCGGACAAGAAGACGGATGTGACGCATATTACCTATTCGCCATGGCATTTCCGCTATGTCGGGAAGGAAGAGGCACAGAAGATTCACGACTCCGGTCTGACAATGGAAGAGTATTATCACCGTCCGGTGAAAAACTGAATCAATAAAGTGAGAAGGGCAGAGATGCTCTTCTTTTACTGAGGGGAAAGAAAAAGCGCACGTGATTTGTGCGCTCTGCATTACAGAAGAGGAATATTGTGCTTTTCTGCCAGTTCGTACATTTCCTGCGGCCAGACGGAAGCCTGCACTTCACCGACATGGGCCTTGTTCAGCAGCAGCATGCACAGCCTTGACTGGCCGATGCCGCCGCCGATCGTATAGGGAAGTTCCCGGTTCAGCACCATCTGATGATAGGGGAAGGTGAGCCTTCCTTCACAATGTGAAGCCCGGCACTGCGTGCGGATGGAATCCTCATCGACACGGATGCCCATGCTTGAGATTTCCAGCGCTGTTTCAAGAGAAGGCAGCCAGTACAGCAGGTCACCGTTCAGATTCCAGTCATCATAGTCGGGAGCTCTGCCGTCATGGGGTCTTCCGCTTTCCAGCGGCCAGCCGATCTGTTTGATGAATACGCATTTTTTATCTTTTGTGATCAGATTTTCGCGTTCCTTTGCGGTTTTGTCCGGCCACATCTGTTCAAGTTCGCGGCTTGTGACGAAGGTTACCTGATCGGAAACACGGCAGACTGCTTGGGGGTATTTGTACCAGATTTCGTGCTCCATATGCTTGATGATGCGGACGATTTCCCTGACTGTATTTTCCAGTGTTTCATCGGTACGTTCTTCTTTGGCAATGATCCGTTCCCAGTCCCATTGGTCCACATATACGGAATGAAGATTATCGAGAATTTCATCCCTGCGGATTGCATTCATGTTGGTATAAAGTCCTTCATGCATTCCGAAGCCGTATTTTTTCAGTGCATACCGCTTCCATTTCGCAAGGGAATGAACCACTTCGATTCTTTCTCCCGGCATTTCCTGCATATCGAAACTGACCGGTCTTTCGAACCCGTTCAGATTGTCATTGAGACCTGAGCTCTTCGGTACAAACATCGGAGCACTGATACGGGAAAGGTTCATTTCCTTTCCGAATTCTTTCTGGAATGTATCTCTCAGATATTTGATCGCCTCCTGTGTCTCACGGACGCTGAGAACAGGATTATAGTTTTTCGGAACTGTAAAATACATGGGATGAATCCTCCGTTCATAACGGATATTTTAGCATGCGGACAGGAAAATGAAACGGTGAATATCCGAATTCCGCGGGATGCATGCATGTGTATCAGCGGACAGCGGATATGATACAATGTGAATAGATACGGAGGATCCGCATGGCACTTTTGAGAAAACTGTTTGAGAAAAGAATCTGTTCCGTCTGCGGCAGTGATATGGGCAGGCATACGGGAAGACGGCTGAAAGACGGCTGCCTGTGCAGCGTGTGTACCGCAAAGCTGTCCCCGTGGTATATTCCGGCAGATACAGCGGAGGTGCCTCAGTTAGCACGGCAGATTCAGCTTCGGGAGGAAAACAGGGAGCGGGCCCGCATCTTCAGCATCACCAATGTCTATGGGGAAGGAATGCGTCTGTTCGCGGATATGGAGCACCAGTGGTTTACGGTCACGGACAGCGATAATTTTGCCGGGGACAATCCCGACATCATTGATCTCAGTGAATGCGAAGGTGTCGACATCAGTATCCGGGAAGAGCGGCATGGTCTGCAGGAATCCGGAACGGAATATGACTTTTATGTGACGCTGCGCCTGAATCATCCGTATCTGAATGAAATCAGCTGGAAACTGAACGACGAAAGCGTGATCGGAAAGAACAGTGACAGCTACCGGAAATATGATGCGCTGGCTGAAGAAATCTATCATGTCATGAGCCGGAAATATAATATCGGAACAACCGGAAGTTTTCCGGCAATCATCGAATGTCCCGCCTGCGGCAGGAAGACGGCGATGACGGAGAACGGAAAATGTCCGCATTGCGGTGAACCGCTGAAACGGCAGAACTGAGGGGAAGACCCTCTTTTTTTATGTGAGGCCTGTGAAAACAGGTCTGCGGGACTTCACGAAAAAATCTTTAATGATACAATAGGGGCGTTAACTTTCGAGGTGACACTATGAAAATACTGATAGCAGGCGGCGGAAAGGTCGGAGCGACACTGACCAGACAGCTGACATCCGAAGGACATGCGGTGACGCTGATTGACCGCAGTTCAGATGTTCTTGAGGCAATCATGGGACAGTATGATGTGATGGCAGTGCAGGGAAATGCCGCGGTATTGGATATTCTTGAGCAGGCCGGTGTGAAGGACTCAGATCTGCTGATCGCGGCGACGGACAGGGATGAAGTGAATCTGCTTGCCTGCATGACCGCGCACGGACTGAATCCGAAAATTCATACCATCGGAAGAATCAGAAATCCGGAATACAGAAGACAGGCGTATGAAATGCGCAGTGTGTTCGGCCTGAATATGGTTATCAATCCGGAACGGGAAGCGGCGCATGATATTGCCAGACTTCTGAAATATCCAGGATTCCGCACCATTGAAACATTTGCCAAGGGTAATGTGGAAATTGTCGAAGTGCAGGTGACGCATGATTCTAAACTGAATCATGTAGCGCTCAATCATCTTTCGAAAATCGTGCACTGCAAGGTGCTGGTATGTGCCGTACAGCGCGGCGACCAGTGTCTGATGCCGGACGGCAATTTTGTACTGCAGGAAAATGATCATCTCTATGTAACGGCGGAAACAGAAAATCTTTCGACGCTGCTGATATCGCTCGGCATGATTTCCAACGGCGTGAAAAATGTTCTGATAACAGGCGGCGGAAGGATCAGTTTCTATCTTGCGCAGCAGCTGCAGCAGAGCGGCATTTCCTGTCAGATTATTGAAAAGGATCATAACCGCTGCATGGAACTGGCCGTATCCCTGCCGGAGACAAGAATTGTCGAAGGCGACGCCAGCAACCAGAATCTGCTGGAAGAAGAGCGCCTGGAATCCTACGATGCCCTGATCAATCTCACCGGACTGGATGAGCTGAACATCGTCATGTCGCTGTACGGTGCGGCAAAGGGCGTGAAGCATGTCATTACAAAGATGAGCCATGCCGAAAACAACCTGCTGATCAATGAGCTTCAGCTCGGCAGCGTGGTATCTCCGAAGGAACTGACCTGCAACAGCATCGTGCAGTATGTCCGCGCGATGGAAAACAGCCATGACGCGGCGGTATCCATTCACAGAATTGCCAACGGACAGGCGGAAGCGGTAGAGTTCCGGATCGATGAAAGCGCGAAGAACGTCGGAAAGAAATTCAAGGATCTGAATCTGAAGAAAAACGTTCTGATCTCCAGTGTTTCCCATGGATGGAGTACGGAGATTGCCTCGGGCAACACCTCCTATGAAGTCGGAGATACGGTCGTGGTCGTGACGCAGTCCGGCACACCGCTGATGCAGTTCAATGATATTTTTGAGGCCGCATAATGAACTATAAAATGGTTGGTTATATCATATCGCTGCTGCTTCTGCTGGAAGCCGGCTTTATGATTCCGCCCATGGCAATTGCGGCGTACTGCCATGAGCCTCTTGCATTGAAGGGCTTTGCATTGTCAATTGCGGCAATATTGTGTACGGCCGGCGTGCTTTATCTTCTGACGCGCAACAGAAAAAGCGGTTTCTTCGCCAAAGAAGGCATGACCGTAACCGGTCTTGCCTGGATTATCATGTCGCTGCTGGGGTGTCTTCCTTTCTGGATTTCCGGTGAGATTCCGCACTATATCGACGCCCTGTTTGAGGTGGTATCCGGATTTACGACAACCGGATCCTCCATTCTGAACAGCGTTGAAGCGCTGGATAAAGGTCTGCTGTTCTGGCGCAGCTTTACCCACTGGGTCGGTGGCATGGGCGTGCTTGTATTCCTGATGGCAATTGTTCCGCTGAGCGGCAAGAACGGCGGCTTCACGCTGCATATCCTGCGTGCGGAAAGCCCGGGTCCCTCGGTCGGCAAGCTGGTGCCGAAGATGAAGCAGACAGCTTCCATCCTGTATCTGATATATGTCGCGCTGACCGTGCTGAATGTGATCTTCCTGCTGATCGGAGGCATGCCGCTGTTTGACGCGGTATGCACTGCCTTCGGTACAGCCGGAACCGGCGGATTCGGAATTAAGAATGATTCCCTTGCCGGATATAATTCATTCTGCCAGACCGTTACCACGGTGTTCATGCTGGTATTCGGCGTGAACTTCAGCTGCTATTATCTTCTGCTTCTGAGACGGTTTACCGATGTCTTCAATGATGAGGAACTCCGTTTATATCTGGCGATTGTCTTCTCCAGCATCGCCCTGATCACATGGAATATCAGCGGCCTGTATCCGAGTGTACGGGAAGCTGTGCATCAGTCTGCCTTCCAGGTTGCGTCGATTATTTCCACAACCGGATTTGCGACGGCGGACTTTGACCTGTGGCCGTCATTCTCGAAGGCGATCCTGCTGTTCCTGATGATCTGCGGAGCCAGTGCCGGAAGCACCGGCGGCGGCATCAAGGTGGCGAGAATCGCGCTGCTGATCAAGTCGTTCCGGCGCAATGTTCACCGACAGATCCGCCCGAACCAGCTGAGTTATATCAGGGTCAACGGCGTTCCGGTAGATGAAAAAGTCATGTCGAATGTCAGCGCCTATCTGATCGCATATGTTTCGATTATCATCGTCAGCTTCCTGATTGTCTCGCTGGACGGATTCTCCATGGAAGCGAATATCTCCGCGGTGCTGGCAACCTTCAATAACATCGGACCGGGATTTGCGGAAGTCGGACCGACGTGCAATTTCTATGCATACAGCACGCTGTCCAAGCTGGTAATGATCTTCGGAATGCTTGCCGGCAGACTTGAGATCATGCCGGTTATTCTGCTCTTATCCAGACAGACATGGAAAAAGGTCTGAGGATGCGTTAAAAAGAATTATGACAGTTCCCCTGTATCTGCGGGAACTGTTTTTCCGGAAGCACAGGTGACAGTCTGTTCAGGGACAATTATGATAAGATATATACGTTGTGAGGTACAGTTATGACTGAGAATCCGATTCACACATTTATTGTGCTTGCCTATAAAGAATCACCGTATCTGGAAAATGCGATCCGGTCGGTACTGGATCAGGAATATCCGAGCCGGGTGATTATCGGCACATCCACCGATAATGAATATATCCGTGATCTGGCTGCGAAATACAGCCTTGATGTCGTTGTCAACCCGATCAAGAACGGCGGAAACATCGGCGACTTTGATTTTGCCTGGAGCCACGGCGATAATGAACTGGTTACGATTGCCCATCAGGATGATGAATATGACCGCACTTATTCAAGAAGAGTGGTTGAGGAATACCGGAAACATCCGGACTCCATTATTCTGTTCACCGGATACTATGAGATCCGTGAAGGAAAGAAAGTATATTCGAACCGTCTGCTGAATGTGAAGAAGACGCTGCTTTTCCCGATGCGCGTTCTCCATTCCACAAAGTCGAAGTTCTGGAAACAGTCCGGCATCCGTTTCGGCAATGCGATCTGCTGTCCGAGCGTATGCTTTGTAACGCGGAATATCCCGTACGAAAAGATCTTCCGCCAGAATGAATTTATCGGGGAAGGCGACTGGTACGGATGGCTGAAACTCTCCAAGGTGGAAGGCACAGCGTTCACTTATATCCCCGAGCCGCTGATGGGACACCGCGTGCATGATGATTCCCATACGGCAAGAGAGGTCAGAGACGGATCGCGCACAGAGCAGGAATACCGCATGCTGTGCAAATTCTGGCCGTCTCCGGTTGCCCGCCTGATTGCCGGCGGCTACAAGCAGGGACAGAAGTCCAACCTGCTGAAAAAATAAGCAATGATTGCGGAGGTATCCTGTGAAGGTTCTGATTATAATCCCGGCGTTTAATGAAGAAGCGAATATTGTAAGGGTGACGGATCATCTGATCAGCGATTATCCGCAGTTTGATTATGTCATTGTCAATGACGGCAGTTCCGACCATACGGCGGAGATCTGCCGTGAGCACGGCTACCGCATGATCGATCATCCGGTCAATCTGGGTCTTGCCGGAGCGGTCAGGACCGGCATGAAATATGCGCTGGAAAATGGTTATGACGCCGCGATCCAGTTTGACGGGGACGGACAGCACCGTCCGGAATATATCGGAGCGATGGCGGAGAAAATTGCGGAAGGCTATGATGTCGTCATCGGAAGCCGGTTTGTGACGGAAAAGAAAGACGGCTCCCTGCGCATGGTGGGAAGCCGCATGATCGAAAGCTTTATCCGTCTGACAACCGGGAAAAAGATCAATGATCCGACCAGCGGCATGCGCATGTACAGCCGCAGAATTATAAAAATGCTGGCAGCGGATGCATCCCTGACGCCGGAGCCGGATACGGTTGCCTATCTGATCCGGTGCGGAGCGAAGATCTGCGAGGTACAGGTGCATATGGATGAGCGGATTGCCGGAGAAAGCTATCTGAATCTGCGCCGGGCCGTCCAGTACATGGCTACGGTATGCATCAGTATTCTTCTGGGCGGATGGTTCCGTGATATCAAGAGCCTCGGGGAGGAAGCACAATGACGCCTGCATTCCGGATCCTGCTGATACTTGCGGCAGTTCTGTCGTTTATGTTCATGATCTCCAATATCCGCAGAAGCAGACTGCGGATCAGCGACAGCATCTTCTGGTTCCTGTTTGCGGCGCTGCTGATCCTGCTGGCGGTATTCCCGCAGATCGCCTATTTCTTCGGCGGACTGCTCGGCATTATCTCCACAGTCAACCTGGTATTCCTGGTGATCATCGCGCTGCTTCTGTTCCGGGTATTTACCCTGACGCTCAGGGTGTCGGAACTGGACGGGAAGATCGAAGAGCTTGCCCAGACAATCGCATTGAAAAATATGAAGGATAACGAAAAGGAATGAGCCGGGCTCATTCCTCTTTTACTGATAGGCGCTGATCAGTCTGTCCAGTTCCTTCTGCGTTACCGGCAGGGCAAAGCTGTGTGCCGGAGAATCCAGCGGAATGGAGAGATACTGCTCGGGAACTTCGTCAAAATAGAGACTGGTGAAATCCTGTGTATACAGAGCATGGAACTGGTATCTTGTATAGTCATCGTAGAAGATATACCAGCCTTCGTTTTCCGGATCCTTCATGACCATCGGTCCCTCGCTCTGATGACCGCTGACGGGATCGCTGAAGCGGCTGAATAAATTCCAGGATTCATCCGAAAGTCCTACAAAGATCTGGGAGTGCTCTTCCATCGGACTCTGTTCATCCTTGAGCACAATTGCCCAGGTATTTCCCTGACGCACAATGGTTCCGTCGATGACCGGATATCCGGTATTGACCAGCGGGAACGGTGCGGAGACAGTCTGAAGATCATCACTGGTGTTATAGAACATGCCGCCGTCACTGACACTGGACCAGTAGAGCACATACGTATCATCCGTACGGTGATAGAAGCCTTCCGGTGCCCATGCCTGCTGTTCCTGCAGCGGCGCCTGATTGACTTTCAGCAGCCGCTCATTTTCAAATGTGATCATATCCGGGGAATCATACAGATAGATGGAATCGGTGTCGTATCCCTGGGTTGCGCAGACGGCGAATGTGCCGTCTTTTTTTCGGATCAGGGCAGGGTCGCGCAGCCGTCCGGTGCCGGCGGAAGCCTTCAGGACAGCGCGGTCATTGTTCAGTGCAAACCACTCCACGCCGTTGTATGTATAGGCGAGCTTCATTGTCTCCGGTTCATCCGTACGTTCGCTGAAATAACTGATCAGATATCCGCTGTATTTATCCAGCAGACACAGATGTTCAAATGCATGTTCCTGAGGAACATCATTCAGTGAAAGGGAAAGCACCACCGGTTCATATTCCGCAGCATTCTCTGACTTCCGGATGACATTTTCTTCGATGACGGCATTGCCGGAGACAACGGTCCATCGGACGTCCGCTTTTTCACTGTCCGGCAGTTTCATCCCGTCATTCAGAAACGGATCAAGCTGATGCTCAAAAGAATCAATGATCTCCTGTGCAATTGCAGGATCGACGGAAGGCTGCGGTGCGGCAGGTTCCGCAGAGGAACATCCGCACAATAACAGGGCTGCCGGCAGCACGGCACTCAGCATTTTTTTCATGGTTCAATGATATCACTGATGTGCGGATTCCTCACCGTCAACAGGATATTGTTCATACATGGAACCGGCCAGTTCCTCAAATGCAGGCGAAAGAACACAGCCGTCGGTTTCATACAGCCACCGGTGTGCCTGACATACCTCAGCTCTGAGATCATGAAGCTCATAGATCTGATCAATGCCGTCAATGGTCAGATTGCGGGCAATGGCGGAAGGTGAGAAAGGAAATGTTTCCGTCTGAATCTTCGTATTTCCTTTTTTCATCATCTCCGCAGTCATGCGCAGTGATTCGGGGGACAGGTGAAAGTCCGCTGTGGAAGAAAGACGGCGGAATATGGCGCAGAGCTCTGAAAGAGAACTGCCTTTCATCTTCCGCAGGATTGCCCGGATCACCCGGTTCTGCCGTTCCATCCGGTGCCAGTCATCATCCGTCTTCCGCATCCTGCAGAAAGCAAGCAGCTGTTTCCCGTCAAGATGATAGGTGCCTTCCAGTCCGATCCCGTACAGGATGAGCGCTTCCTGTGCTGACAGTTCCAGTTCGACGCCGTCGATCAGGTCAGCCAATGTGATCAGTGATTCAAAACTGAATGAGACATATTCCGTGATCCGCAGATCCAGATTTGCATTCAGCGCTGCCAGCGCAGATGTTCCGCCGCCCATATCATGCGCCTTGTTGATCTTGGTGAAACCGTATCCGGGAATCAGTGCCATCGTATCCCGCTGCAAAGCCAGAATTTTCACGGTGTTCTCTTCCGGAATGATACGGACGATGCGGATCATATCCGACCGGTTCATATCGGTGTCAGTGCCGGAAGTATCGGCGCCGAAGAAGGCAATTTCCACCGGCTTCCGGGAAGGATGGAACGATGGGCCGCTTTTCTGTGCGGACTGCGCTGAAAAGCAGCCGGTCAGAAGAGACAGTATTAAAATCAGTATCATCTGTTTCATAAGTACCTCCGCCCGGATTATGCCTGTTCACATAATCTGCGGGCGCCGGTTTTTTACAAAATGATCTGCGGATGAGATAATCAGAGCCATGAAGATATTGCTGAAAGACATGCTGGAAGAAACGTGGAAGAAAGAGGATATCCGCCGCTGGGCTGAGATGCTCGGGATTCCCGTATACAGAAAGAAAACTGCATCGCTTGCGAAAGAGATTGCGGAATCGCTGCTTGCGGAAATGCCGCAGCGGATGAGCGTTCTGCATCAGGATGAGTTTGCGTATTTTGAGCATTGCGTCAAAGCGGCGCCGTTTGAGAAAAATTCCTATGAGGAAGATCTTCTGAAGGCTGTGGTCAATACGGATTATGTCTATGTACACAATGATGAGGTGATTCTGCCTGAAGATGTCAGACAGCATTTTACTGAACTGAATACGCTGCAGTTCAGGAAATACAGAAAACTGGCATCCTATCTGCTGGATGTGCTGAAGGCTGTGCGTTATCTGTATATGGTCATACCATGTGAGGAACTTGCCGGATGCTTTCAGGGAAAATATGCGGTATTGAAGAACCCGGATGTATTCCGGACCTGCTGGGATATGATTCATCCGGCAGATAATCCCTGTGTAATCCACGATGGTCTTGTCATTGACAAAGCTGCGGAAGATACGGCGGAGGAAATCTGTGCGGAACGCGGAAATATGCCTTTCTCATTCCCGTCCCCGGAAGAAATAATTGATATAGCCAGGTATGGCTTCTCACTGCACTCTCCGGAAGCGCAGCGCTATATTGCCTGGCTCAGGGAAACCGGGTTCGAAGCTTCCTACGCGCGGGAATGTGCCGGGCAGATTGCGGCCTGCATTGCGGAAGGCGGAACGAAAGAAGATGCGCAGAATCTGCTGAGGCAGCTGAGCGATCCGGATGAAGAGATCAGCTATCCGGCAAAAATACGGACAGATGCATTCTGTTCGGATGTCCGTACCTTTATGCTTGCCGGCGCTTCCGAAGCGGAAATAGAAGCGGCGAAGCTGAGAAACCAGTCGGTTCAGGGAAACGGAGAGGTGCTCAGCGCCGATACGGTGATCGACGCGGTGCATCTGATTACCCAGCGGCCGGTTCTGGAAAAGCTCGGTTATGATGTGCAGGTGGAGAAGAAGGCGGAATATATCAATGTTGTCTTCTTTGACGGCAAAAAGAAACGGACGGTAAAGACAATCATTTTCCCGGATGATCCCTGTCCGTGCGGCAGCGGAAAAACATTCCGGATGTGTCACGGAAAGAAGATGTCCTGAGTTTGTAAAAAACAGGGTCGGAGCATCATTCTGACCTTTTACAATTCCATTGTGAACGGCGGCAGTCTGAGATGAGACTGCCTTTTTGCATGGAGGATGAATGAAAGAAAAGAATGAGACATCAAAGCTGCGGATCCTTTTCATCTCGCAGCACTATGCGCCGGAGCCGTTTCCCGCGGAAACATTATGCCGGGGACTGGCAATGGATCATGAAGTTCATGTTCTGACCGGTGTTCCGAACTACCCGGAAGGAGAGATCTATCCCGGATACGAGCATGGGGAAAAGCGGAAGGAGCTCCTGGATGATATTCCCGTTGAACGGGTGTTTACCGTTCCCCGCAGGAAAAGCCTGCTGTTCCGCGTGCTCAATTACTACAGCTTTGCGCTGAGTTCCTGTCTGCATGCAATGCGGATGAACGGGGAATATGACTGTGTGCTTGTCTATCAGTCGTCGCCGGTCATGATGGCATATGCCGGCATATTATACGCGTGGAAACACGGGATACCGCTGATCCTGTACTGTGCGGATCTGTGGCCGCTTTCCCTGAAGGCCGGAGGCATCCCGGAACATTCCCTGATCTGGAAACATTACCGGAATGTATCCGCACGGGTTTACCGCAGTGCTCACAGGATCCTGATTACTTCGGAGGGATTCAGGCAATACCTGAGGGATGAATTCGGAATCCCGGAGGAAAGAATCCGTCTGGTGCCGCAGTGCGGGGGAAATGAAGAGATACATCCTGCGGTACATGAAACGATGAATCTGCTGTACGCCGGCAATATCGGCATGGCGCAGAATACCGGAATGATCGCGGATTGTGCAGAAGAAGTGCAGCGGCTCGGGATCAGTGACCACGGCAGGAAGATCTGCTTTCAGATCGTCGGAAGCGGCAGCTGTGCATCACAGCTGGAACAGCGGAAAAAAGCGTCGGGATTAGCGGACATGCATCTGTATGGAAGGATCTCCGGAAAAGATCTTGTCCCGTTTCTGGAACATGCGGATGCGGGTATAGTGACGCTCAGCAGTGACAATGAGATTGCGGATGTAATTCCGGCAAAATACCAGACATGTCTTTCCGCAGGCCTTCCGATGCTGGCAAACGACGGGACCGCTGCCGCACATCTGATGTCAATTCAGAAAACGGGGATCAGGGCTTCCGGACTGAGCGACTGCCTGCTCTGGTATCTGAATGAAGACAGGAAACGGATGGCGGAAACCTGCCGGCGTGTCTGTCAGAGTACATATTCGCTGTCGAAAATGACAGGCGCAGTCACGGAAGAACTGAGATCTGCGCTGGAGGAAATATGACGGTGCTGTGTCTGGTATTTCTTCTGGAAATGAGCGCCTTCGATCCATGGAAAACAGGCATATTCCGCTGGCTGTGCCTGGGCGTGATGATGCTTTATTATCTGGACAGTGTTCTGAAAACAGACGGCAATACGCATGTGCCTTCCTGTTTTGCGCTTCTGCTTATCCCGATGAGTGTCCAGTGTCTGCAGGATCCCGTTTCCGCACCGACGGCACTGGTCCGGAATATGTCGTTTCTGATTTTCATCTTTGTGCTGGCAAACCTTCTGGAAAGAGAAAGCCGCGCGGAAACAGAAGCGTGCATGTTCCGCTTTGCGAAGCTGTTTATATGGACGGTGCTGACCGGGAATCTGATCTTTTTCCAAAGATACTCCGGAAATCATGACTGGATCGGGATGACGGCAAACCGGAATATGACGGTATCGGTTCTGATGAGTGCGGCAGGTCTAAGCAGAGCATTTACTTCCCGGAAGTACAGGATTGCGGAAGCCTCGGCGGTATTGCTGGCATGGCGGACAGGATCCCGGATGGCGGCTGTCATGACGGCTCTGCTGTACGGCAGAAGGATTCTGAATCATCTCTGCATATCTGTTCCTCTGCTTGCCGGTTTCTTTATGGAAAAAGAGAAAATCGTACCGCTTCGGCGCCTGTTTGCCTCCTCACAATCGCTGAAACGTGATACATGGAAGATCGGTCTGGATCTGTTTGCGGAAAATCCGTTGCTGGGATGCGGCAGCGGCAGTGCCTGGTATTACACCTTTGCGGAGAATGCCGGAGGATGGGGCAGGGGCATGCATAATTCCTGGCTGGTGATATTAAGTGAAACCGGAATCCTCGGAGCATTGTTCTATCTTGCTTTCTTCGCTGTTTCCACCGGCCACATCCGCTCGGGCGTGTACGGCACGGACCCGCGTCTGTTTCAGGCCTGCACTGCCGTATTGGTGATGCTTGGGGTCAACGGTCTGTCGGAAAGCTTTCTGTTTTCGGCCGGGAATGTGATGTCGCTTCCGTTCTGGATGAGCTTTCTGTTTCTGGAAAAGATGGGCAGGGCACAGGCATGAAGGTCGTGTTTCTTGCGCATTCCCCGGCACCGTACCGGGTGGAATTCTGGAATCAGCTCGGACAGTACTGCGATCTGAGCGTCGTTTATGAACATCTGCCCCAGGATCTTTTACACCGCGCACCGGAATGGTTCAGTGTCCGGGCGGAAACATACCGGGAATATCTGTATGAGCATCAGACCTTCCGCATGCTTGCGGAGTCTGCCGCATACGATATTGCGGTTGTCTGCGGCTACAGCAGTATTCCCGCATGGGATGCATTGAACCGGTTCAGGAAACGGAAAGAGACGGCTGTGCTGATCAGCGCGGACGGAGGCATGATGACAGGATGGGAACATCCTGCAAAGCGCTGGGCAAAGTCAGTCATCCTGCCGCTGGCGGACGGATATCTTGTGCCCGGGGATGTGACGGAACAGTATCTTTCCCGTTATCTGCAGGAGAAGAAACCGTTTTACCATTATCCCTTTACTTCGCTGAAAGAAGCAGATCTGAAATATGACATCAGCCGCGAAACGGCAAGAGCTTATTTTGATATGCATCATCCGGTCATTATCAGCTCTGCGGGGCAGATGATACGGCGCAAAGGATTTGATGTGCTGAGGGAAGCGTGCAGCGATCTGCCGGAGGATACTGCCGTATATCTTGCCGGAGGTCCGAGGCCCGACTGGCTGGAAGAGCATCCCCGCTTTTTCTATCCGGGATTTCTGGATCCGCTGAAGATGAAGTGCCTGATGAAGGCGTCCGATCTGTTTGTATTTCCGGTCAGATATGATACCTGGGGACTGGCGCTTTCGGAGGCAATGGCTTACGGACTGCCGGTGATCTCGAGCGATCGCTGTACTGCCGGCGTGCAGCTGATCAGGGATCATGAAAACGGCGTACTGGTAAAAACCGGGAATGTGCAGGCACTGCATGATGCTGTTCATGAATTCCTGAAGCACCGCATTGCATGGAAACAATACGGCCGGCAGGCGGAAAAGGATCTTCAAAACAGAACGGTTGAGCAGATGGTTCAGGCACATCTGGAGGCTTTCCGGGATATCCGGAGGCGCCGGAAATGAAGCACAGGAGAATCCGGGCACTGGCTGCGGAAATTATCCGGAGAGGGATAGAGATGATCCTGCCGATGATTACCGCGGGACTGATTGCCGCAAAACTCGGACCGGCTTCACAGGGCAGACTTTCCGCTGCAGTGACGATGGTTTCGTATTTTGTGATTATCTGCCAGGCGGGGATCCGGGAACTCGGCATCTGCATTGCGGCATCGGATTGTCAGACAAAAGAACAGAAGCTTTCCGGTCTGCTGGGATTTCAGATATGTTCCGCACTGGTTTCCGCCGTGCTGTATCTGTCTGTGATTTCCTTCCGCAGAGAACATGTATATCTGATCCAGACAGTCCGGTTTCTTGCCTGCGCATTGAATGTGTCATGGCTGGCGGAAGGCATGGAAGAATTCGGGATCAACGCCTTCGGCTGCCTCGTGCAGCGGCTGTTCTGCTGTATCTTTGCCCTGTGTCTGTCAGGGCTCGGAAGAAATCTTCTGAATGCCTGGGCACTGGTGACTGCCTGCGGGGAAGTGCTGAGACAGCTGGCAGTGCATGTCTCTCTGAAGCGGAAAGGCATCTGCATTTCACCGGTGTTTTCAGATATTGCCTGCTGGCTGCACGATACGATGCGTTTTGCCGGCCCGCTTCTGGCAATGCATGTGTTTTCCATGGCGGACCGCACATTTCTGGTGATGCTTGCCGTACCGGAGGAGGGCGGATATTATGCCTGCGCGGACCGGATGGTGCATATTCCGTTCGGTCTGATCTCCGGAACTGCGGCAGTGCTTCTGCCGGAAATGATCCGGTCATCCGATGACGCGGAACTGTTTCACCGGAACATGGAACTGGCGCTCAGGGCGTGCCTGGAGCTGGGGGCTGTTTTATGCGGAGCGGTCATACTGATAGCGGAAGATGTGATCCGGCTGCTGTACGGAAGTGCATATCTGCCTGCCTGCGGCGTGATTCTTCTGCTCTGTCCGCTGTGTATTCTGAAGGCTTATACCGTCTGTTTCCGGAATCTGTATCTGATTCCCAAAGGCATGCAGGCATACGATCTGAAGACAATCTGTATTGCCATGGCAGTCAATGCGTCATGCGATCTGATTCTGGTGCCGCGGCTCGGTGCTGCAGGGGCTGCGGCCGGTACTGTCCTTTCTGAGCTGACGCTGGCGCTTCTGTACCCCAGGTGTACGGGATTGCGTTTTGGCAGAAGAACCTGCCTGATGATCTGTGTCTGTCCGGCTGCCGGGATATTGCTGAAAAGCATGAGTATCTTTGCCGGATTGAGCATCTACATTCTGTTTTCTCTTGCAATGCTGTACGGCAGTCCTGCCGTCCGCAGTCTTGTGATTCCGGAGGTTCGTGATGGAACTGAATGAAATGCAGAGGAAAATGCTGAAGGAGCGTCAGCTGAAGCTTCTGGAAGAATTCATTGCCTTCTGTGAGAAGCACGGGATGGAGTACTGGATGATCGGCGGGAGTCTGCTCGGTGCAGTACGCCATCGGGGGATGATTCCGTGGGATGATGATATCGATGTATGCATGCCCAGGAAGGATTATGACAGGCTGGTCAGCCGTGCGGATCAGCTGGGGAAAAACAGATTCCTGCAGTGTTTTGAAACGGAGCCGGAAAGCGGGATGCTGTTTGCAAAGCTGATGGATACCGGCACGGTATACGTGGAAACATCAAGAAGGAAAATGAACATACATCACTGCGTCTTCATTGACATCTTCCCGCTGGACGATTATCCGCAAGGGCTGATCAGCCGGACACTGCGGACTCTCAGAGATCTCTTTGTGAAACTGCGTCTGCGCTGTCTGTACACTCCTGCGCCTGAGAGACAGCTCCTGCGCGCCATGGCAGTCCGTCATCTGTGTGAACTGTCAAAGCTGCTGCATTCCGATGTCACAGAAATGTGTCTGCGGCACAGGGCATATCTGCGGCAGCCCTGCTGCTCGGAATATATGTATCTGTTTGCGGGAGCCTACGGCAGGAAGGATGTTTACCGGCGGGAATGGTTTGCCGGGACACTGACAGTGCGGTATGAACATCTCACGGTCCGGATCCCGGCAGGATATGATGCGCTTTTGAAGCAGGTGTACGGGGAGTATATGAAGTATCCTGCGGAATGCATGAGAAAAGGGCATCATGATGCACAGGAGTTCCGGATCAATGCATAAAAAGCATGGCAAAGCAAAACAGTTTCGATTACAATCAATACGTAATCATTTTCAGGAGGATAACAATATGTCTTCATTCAGCAATGCAACACTGATGATTACCGGAGGCACGGGATCATTCGGAAATACGGTATTAAAGCATTTCCTGGAAACGGATATCGGTGAGATCCGCATCTTTTCCAGAGATGAAAAGAAACAGGATGACATGCGCCATGAACTGCAGGCGAAGCATCCCGAATATGCAAATAAAGTGAAGTTCTATATCGGCGATGTGCGCAATCCCCAGTCGATTGCGGACGCGATGCCGGGCGTGGACTATATCTTCCATGCGGCTGCTTTAAAGCAGGTGCCGAGCTGTGAATTCTTCCCGATGGAAGCGGTTCGGACCAATGTGGAAGGCACGGACAATATGCTGCATGCGGCGATCAACGCCGGCGTCAAAAGAGTGGTCTGCCTCTCCACGGATAAGGCGGCTTACCCGATCAACGCAATGGGCATCTCCAAGGCAATGATGGAACATGTCATCTACGCCAATGCAAGAAATGCGGCGGAGCGCGGCGGCACGGTCATCTGCTGCACAAGATACGGCAATGTCATGTGCTCGAGAGGGTCCGTCATTCCGCTGTTCATCGATCAGATCAAGGCGGGGAATCCGATTACGATCACGGATCCGAACATGACAAGATTCCTGATGAATCTGGATGAAGCGGTGGATCTGGTCAAGTTTGCATTTGAACATGCCAATCCGGGAGACCTGTTCATCCAGAAGGCTGACGCAAGCACAATCGGCGATCTGGCAAAGGCAGTGCAGCAGCTGTTCGGTGATACCGGTACAAGAATCATCGGAACAAGACACGGTGAGAAGCTGTATGAAACACTGATGACAAGTGAAGAAAGACTCAGAAGTGAGGATATGGGCAACTACTTCCGGGTTGCGGCCGACAGCCGTGATCTGAACTACGACAAGTTTGTCGTACAGGGACAGGTTCATACCCAGGCGGATGAATCCTACACCAGTCATAACACCAACCTGCTGGATGTGGAAGGAACCGTGAAGAAGATCCTGACCACGGAATATGTGCAGGAACAGCTGAAGAACTGGGAGAAGAAGTGATGAAAATCCTGGTGACAGGCGCAAAGGGCTTTGTCGGAAAGAATCTCTGCGCGGAACTGGAGAACCTGCGCAGCGGAAAGAACCGGACCAGACCGGATCTGAAGATCGATGAGATCTTTGCGTATGATATCGACTCTTCCTCAGAGGATCTGGAAAGGTATTGTCAGGAAGCGGATTTCGTATTCCATCTGGCCGGCGTCAACCGCCCGAAGGATCCGGAAGAATTCATGAAGGGAAACTTCGGCTTCTCGAGTGTGCTTCTTGATACATTGAAGAAATACGGAAACAGATGCGGCGTGATGCTGTCGAGCTCCACCCAGGCATCCCTTGCCGGACGCTTTGCGGGATCTGTTTACGGGGAAAGCAAGCTTGCCGGAGAGAATCTGTTTTTCTCCTATGCCGAAGAGACAGGCGCACCGGTCTATGTATACCGCTTCCCGAACCTTTTCGGTAAATGGTGCCGTCCGAATTACAACAGCGCCGTTGCGACGTTCTGCAATAATATCGCGAATGATCTGCCGATCACGGTCAATGATCCTTCGGTGGAGCTGGAACTGCTCTATATCGATGATCTGGTATGCGAGATGCTGGATCTGCTGGAAGGGAAAGAACACCATTGTGAATTTGAAGGTGCGGATGCGGTGGCGGATGAAAACGGCAGGTACTGTTTTGCACCGGTAACACATCATGTTACATTGGGTGAGATTGTGGAACTGCTGAAACAGTTCAGCGCCCAGCCGAAAACACTGATTGTGCCTGAGATTCCTGAGGGATCGTTTGCGAAGAAGCTGTACAGCACCTATCTGTCCTATCTGCCTGCAGAGAAGACAATCTTCGATCTGAAGACCAATGCGGAAGAGCGGGGCAGCTTTACGGAACTGCTGAAGACAGTCAGCGGCGGACAGTTCTCGGTGAATATTTCAAAGCCGGGAATCACGAAGGGACAGCACTGGCATCATACGAAGTGGGAATTCTTCATTGTCGTCAAGGGTCATGCGCTGATTCAGGAGCGCAAGATCGGTGAAAATGAAGTGCGGGAATATGAAGTCAGCGGCGATCATATCCAGGCGGTGATGATGCTGCCGGGGTATACGCATAACATTATCAATCTCTCGGACAGCGAAGAACTGATCACCCTGATGTGGGCAAATGAATGCTTTGATCCCGGTCATCCGGATACCTTCTTTGAACCCGTGAAATGAATCCGAAGTGCTCTGAATCAGGGCACTTTTTGCTAGAATGTTCATATGATGAATAAAAGAAGAATACTGGCAGGAATACTGGGAGGTCTGATGTTTCTGACTGCTTGCAATAAAGACTACACGCTGGATGACGCAAAGAAATACAGCCGGACCAGATTGGGCATTTACTGGCCGAAGCTGATCAGTGAGGAACAGCTGGATGAGGATACGGTATGGACCTTTCAGGAACGCAATCCGAGAGGTCTTCAGTATCACATTGTGGAAGATCACTATACCACCGGAATTGATTCGGCTTCCTGGGAAGCATCCCGGATGTATTCCGATTATGACGGAATGATCACGGCGCATTATATTGATGATTATCAGAATCTGCATGCTCAGGAAGCTGTTTACGGTCAGGATGAGAATGGAATCTTCCGTGATCCGGAACTGAAATATGTTTTTCATAACCGCGATGAACTGGAAGATGCTCTCAGGGATGCCGGGAAGTTTGTGAAATATGTCCGGAAGAAGAACGGCAGATTTTATACATCGAAAACATATTATGACATCAGTGCCTGCATGGAATTTGAGGGCCCGTACAATTATTCCGAAAAGTACAATGCAGGCAGTGCTGATCCGGAGGAAGCGGCGATGGATTTTCTCTCCTTTGCGCTTGCATATTATGATGAAGAGCAGCTGTCGTATTATTCCGCTTCAGAGATCCGCACATGCATGGAATCAGAGGATGCACGGATCTGCCTGAAAAAGGGCGATCAATGGGTGAAGACGGATACCGTTACGCTCCGCGGAAATACGCTTGTGTTTCCCAAAGCGCTGTATCATCTGCTGAAAGAAGAAGGAATCGCCGTGCAGGGGACGCCGGACAGCTATACGTTTACCGGGAAAGACGGAGTGACATACGGGCTGTATGAAGGCAATGCATATATCTATTTCAGCGAGCTGAAAGCAATGCTCGGCTGTGATGTGCAGGGAGAATGGAATGTTTCGGAGTGAGAAGAAAAGATCACTGATCCTGATGGCTGCGTCCGCATGTGCGGCAGCTGTTTTCATCATGCCGATGCTGTATGACATTATCAATCTCGGCAATGAAACCGGACTGGCAGTCTGTGCGGTGCTGTTTCTGTACGGCATGTTCTTCGGGAAGGTGAATGAACTGATCAGGCGTTTATGGGATCAGCACGCCGGGAAGATCGTGCTTTCGGTGCTTGGAGCGGTAATTGGTGTCTTTGCCGTGCTGGCAGTGGTTCTGGGTTTCCTGATGATCAGCGGGGCGTATAAGACGCCGCAGGAGAAAAGCACCGTTATCGTGCTTGGCTGCGATGTGATCGGTGAGGATCCGGGACCGATGCTGAAGGAACGGCTGGATAAAGCCTATGAGTGGCTGATGGAACATCCCGGCAATGAGTGCATCGTATCCGGAGGACTCGAGGAGATCGGAGACGCCGTTGAGGCAAAGGCGATGAAGAATTATCTGGTAAAGCGGGGGATTGCCGAAGATCATATCTGGATTGAGGACTATTCCCATTCCACTTATGAGAACCTGCTGTATTCCGGGAAAATCATATCCGACTTTGATCTGAATCCCGTCATGACCATTGTGACCAGCGATTTCCATGAATACCGTGCGTTGGATATGGCGGACAGTCTCGGCTTCAAAGCAGGCTCCGTGCCTTCCCATACCGCCTGGTGGCTGATGCCGACCTATTATGTCCGGGAATGCGCAGGCATCCTGCATTGGTGGTGGTTCGGATGGTAATTTCTTGACACGAAAAAAACAGTGCGCAAAAATATTTGACGTAGAAAGCTGAGGTTATGTTATGTATACGATTAAAGATATGTATGACCTGGATCATACCGCTGCCAAAGACTATCTCTCACAGTTTACATATCCCTGGGAAGCACTGAAGGGGATCAAGGATCTGATTCTGGAAATCGGTGCCGGACTTGATCCGGAAGAATATACGGAAGTATCCGAACATGTATGGGTACATAAGACAGCAAAGGTCTTTCCGAGCGCATATCTCGGAGCACCGTGCATCATCGGACCGAATACGGAAGTCAGACACTGCGCGTTCATCAGAGGAAGCGCGCTGGTCGGTGCGGACTGCGTTGTCGGAAACAGCTGTGAATTAAAGAATGTCATTCTGTTCGACCATGTACAGACACCGCATTACAACTATGTCGGCGATTCGATTCTCGGATATTACAGCCATATGGGTGCAGGCTCCATCACATCCAATGTCAAGTCGGACAAGAAGCTTGTCGTTGTTCACAACGGAAGCGAGCAGATTGAAACGGGGCTGAAGAAATTCGGTGCAATGCTGGGCGACCATGTGGAAGTCGGCTGCAACTCTGTCCTGAATCCCGGAACGGTGATCGGCAGGAACTCCCGTGTGTATCCGACCAGCTGCGTCAGAGGCGTCGTGCCTGAGAACAGCATCTGGAAGGTCAACGGCGTCATTGCCGAGATTCAATGAGCAGAAAAACAAAAATGACGGTCATGATCGTCCTCGTTGTTCTCCTTGTCATCAGCATGTTCCTCGGGACACTGAGACAGTTCATGTACTGACAGAAAAGAACAGGAATCTGCACTGACTGCAATCAGTCTTCAGGTTCCTGTTTTTCTGTTTGAATCGGTATTTTCCTTTTCCGTGCCCGGTACGGGAGCGATCAGACCGGAATCCAGCATCTTTTTCAATAGGGCTGATGAAGAGGACGGACTCAGTTTCTGCTGGCTGATGTATCTTTCACATTCCCCGGCATAAAAAGGAATATAATAGAGGTAGTGATTCAAATTCAGAAACATAATAGAAGAAAGGAAAAGAAAATTATGCCGTTAGTAACATCCACAGAAATGTTCCGCAAAGCATATGAGGGCGGATACGCCATCGGTGCTTTCAATGTCAACAACATGGAGATTATTCAGGGTATCACCGAAGCCGCAAAGGAATGCAATGCGCCGGTCATCCTGCAGGTTTCCAAAGGCGCAAGAGCTTATGCAAACAGAACCTATCTGATCAAGCTGGTCGAAGCCGCTGTTATTGAGACGGGTCTTCCGATTGTTCTTCATCTGGACCATGGCGACACATTCGAAACATGCAAATCCTGCATTGATGACGGATTTACCAGCGTCATGATCGACGCTTCCTCCAAGCCGTTTGAAGAGAATATCGAAATCACAAGAAAAGTCGTTGAATACGCGCACGCACATGGCGTTGTCGTAGAAGCGGAACTCGGTACGCTGGCAGGCGTCGAAGATGATGTCAAGGTCGCCGCGGAGGATTCCTCCTATACAAGACCGGAAGACGTCGAAGAATTCGTCAACCGTACAGGATGCGATTCCCTGGCAATCGCCATCGGTACATCCCATGGTGCATACAAGTTCAAGCCGGAACAGTGCACAAGAAACGAGAAGGGCATTCTCGTACCGCCGCCGCTGCGCTTCGATATTCTGGATGAAGTTTCAAAGAGACTGCCGGGATTCCCGATCGTACTGCACGGTGCTTCTTCTGTACCGCAGGAATGGGTTAAGGTCATCAATGAGCACGGCGGACACATGCCGGATGCCGTAGGCGTTCCCGAGGAACAGCTGAGACAGGCCGCAAGACTTGCCGTATGCAAGATCAATATCGACTCCGACCTCCGTCTGACTATGACCGGAACAATCCGTCAGTATTTCGACGAGCATCCGGAGCACTTCGACCCGAGACAGTATCTGAAGCCGGCAAGAGAAAACATCAAGACGCTGGTAAAGCATAAGATTATTGATGTGCTCGGCTGCGACAACAAGATCTGAGAGATCAGACAATCATAAGAGAGTGGTATTCTGTTATGGGATACCGCTTTTCTGAAAGCAAAGTACAGCCGAACACGGTATGATAAGAGAGAAGGTGAGGTAACGCTTATGTATGAAATGCCGAAAACTCCCGCCCAGGGAAATGATGAAGTATATAATCCCGAACATCTGGAAGCCGTCAGTTCGCCGCTGAACGGGAAAACACTGGCCGCACTGGGATCTTCCATTACCTATGGATACGGAAGCGAAGGGATTGCTTTCCCGGAAATGATCGCAAAGATCGATCAGTGCCGGTTTATCAAACAGGCCATCAGCGGTATGACGCTTGCATATGTTCCCGAACGTCCGGAAACGCATCCGGAGGGAAGCTATGTGCGTCAGCTGCTGGATATGATTGATCCTTCCGAAAAGATCGATGCCTTTGTTGTACAGCTTTCCACCAATGACGCTTCAAAGGGCATTGAAATGGGGGAGGTTTCCGATTCCTTTGCGAGTGCTGATCAGGATCAGGGGACGATCATCGGCGCGATGGAATTCATCCTTGCCTATATCCGTGAAACATGGAACTGTCCGGTGATCTTCTATATCAATGCGTATCTCGACAGAGGATATCTGGAATTCTTCTCGGCCAAGTCTCCGGCAATCAAAATTTCTGTGGACGATGCCGCACGCAATCTGATCGGAACCTATGAAAAGATGATTGAAGCTCTGTATGAGCTGCAGAAGAAATGGCATTTCCGGATAGCGGATCTCTGGAATCATGAAGAGATCAGAGAAGCTTCCTATGAACTGAGAGACCGGATGATGTCGGATCCGATTCATCCGAGAAAATCAGGCTATCTGTTCTGGTATGTGCCGGAGATTGAAAAGTGCCTGTATGAGGCACTGTGCTGACTGCATCCTGTATTTTGACAGTGATAAGAGAACTGACTAATCGGTCGGTTCTCTTTTAAATAATCTTAATTTGTAAAAGGCTTGCAGGGGTGATATATTGTCATGACGAAACGAGGCATGACAATGAAAAAATTCGCTGAGAAGATAAAACAGATACCGAAATGGGGATGGGCTTCCGGAATCGGACTGTTCGTACTGCAGTACAGTATGTACCGGTTTGCCAACTGGGTGAGTGTCCTGATCGGGACTGCGGAGCATGCATTTGAATGCAAGATCCCGGTTATCGACGACCTGATTCCTATCATCCCGGTATTTGTCCTGCCGTATATCGCATCCTACGGTCTCTGGGTCATTGCGCCTGCGGCAGCTTCTCTGACAAAGAAACGGAACTATATTAACTATGTCTGCGGACTGCTTGCGACATATATCATCGGATCACTGATCTTTATTCTGTGGCCGACGTATATGGACCGGGCAAAAGAGGGGCTGATGGCTTATGCACAGCAGCCGGGTCTGATGAACATGCTGCTCGGCGTCGTATATGCGGCCGACGGCAGTGAACGGGCGTTTAATCTGTTTCCTTCCTTTCACTGCATTATCAGTGCATATTGTTATCTGGGAGTCCGGAAACAGCCGGAAATCTCAAAGGGATATCAGATGTTCTCACTGCTTGCGGCAGTGCTGATCTGTTTCTCCACTGTATTTACCAAGCAGCATTACATCATTGACGTGATCGGCGGTATTGCCATTTCCCTGGCTGTGTATGTACTCATGAATCTCATTGATCCGGGCAGAAGAATGGAAGAAAAGAAGAAATGAAAAAGAAGCACAGCGGCTTCCGTGATATACAGCGGAATACACTGTGCTTTCTGTTTTTCTTACCAGTCTTTGACGGATCCGTCGAAGTTTCTCTTGGCGACGTTGGAGCCTCTTTCGTTTGCCGGATAGAGTTCTTCCGCGTTATCTGCGAGTTCGACGCCGATACCGGGCGCTTCCGGAATGACCATGAAGCCGTTTTCGAACTTCAGCGGTTCTTTGACCATCGCGTCTTCCGCACCGTTCAGGCAGAAGCCGGGCAGTTCCTGGATGCCCAGGTTCGGAATGCATGCGCAGATCTGCAGGCATGCGGCAGTGGAAACAGGCCCCAGCGGGTTGTGCGGGATGACAAGCACGTCGTGTGCTTCCGCCATTGCCGCAATCTTCTTGGTGGCTGTGATACCGCCGACAGCGCATACGTCAGGTCTGATGTATCTGACAGCTGTTCTGTCCATTAACATTTCGAATTCACGGATGTTCGTGAAGCGCTCGCCGGTCGCAATCGGGATATTGACCTTGTCGGCAACCTGAGCCATGGTATCGATATTGTCCGGTGTGACCGGATCTTCGAATACCATCGGTCTGTATTTTTCAACTTCTCTGCCGAAAGTGACGGCGGTCGGCGTATCCATGCCTCTGTGCGCTTCGAGAACAAAGTCGAAGTTCGGGCCGACTGCTTCACGGATGCGTCTGACGGTTTCCAGCTCGGACTCCACACGTCCGGAATAGAATTCATCGAAGCCGTTGTTCTTTGACTTTACCGGTCCGTTGACGAAGATCTTGGCAGCATTGAATCCCTGCGCCTGCAGTTTTTTGTATTCTTCGCACAGATCATCCAGATTATCCGGATGGGCCATGACGGAAGCGTAGACGCGGATCTTTTCTCTTGTCTTTCCGCCGAGCAGCTGATAAACAGGGACGCCTAAGGCCTTTCCCTTGATATCCCAGCAGGCGATATCAATCGCCGAGATGGCGCTCATAATGACCGAGCCTCTGAAATAGACGGCGCGGTAGAGATTCTGCATGATATCTTCCGCATTGAACGGATCTTTGCCGATGAGATACGGCTTGAATTTCATGATGGCGTCTGCCGTGGAGGAGAGGAAGCCCCAGTTGCCCGCTTCGCCGAGACCGGTGATGCCTGCGTCAGTGTCGAGCTCAACGAACAGGTAATGCTTCGCAAAACGCAGCCTGAGATCTGTAATTTTCATGATATTGTCCTTTCCGATTGTTTTTTCTGTCTTTATTGTACCTTATGTTCCTGTATGAGGCATATGCCTGAATGCATTCAGACATATGCCGTTTCTGTTATCAGAATGCCGGGATCAGCGTCATCGTGCAGACGACGGAGATCACGCAGATGATGATGGAGGGCAGCCAGCCCATCTTGATCAGGTCGGTCTGATCATATCCGCCGGCACCCATCATCAGAGGTACGGTTGCTGTAGCGGAAGGCGTCAGGAACGCGGTCAGGCAGGCGGCCTGCAGGAGTACCAGCGGTCCGACAGGGTTGCAGCCGAGGGACTTGCAGGTCAGGATAACGATCGGGATGAAGATGTTCTGTACGGACTGGTTCTGCATGAACTGAGTCAGAATGAACGGGATGATGAAGAATGCTGCGCCGATGATGTAGCCGTTGGTTGTTCCGCCGAGTGCATTGGCGAGAGCGTTTCCGATCAGATCGCCGAGACCGCAGGCAACCATTGCGCCGCCGACAGACAGTGCGGAGATGAGCATCAGGAGAACCTGGAACGGAATTGCATTTGTGGCTTCTTTCGGCTTCAGGACGCCGGTAACCAGTTCAAGCGTCGCACCGGTCATGGCAACCTGCCAGTTGGCAAGTCCGAGTTTCGAAGAGAATACAAGACCGAGCGTTGTGAGTGCGAACAGGAAGTATCCCAGGAACTCTCTTGCCGGATCCAGCGGTTCCGGTTTTGCGGCACCCTTTGCATGTGTGCTTGTTGTCTGCAGCGGTACCGTAGGCTGATCCGGAGATGTTTTCGGGGCGATGAAGATTGCATAGAGAATGATGACGACTGCGGAAAGGATTCTTCCCTTGAACGGATCCAGCAGAGCCATCTGATAATCGGTATAGCCATAGGATTCCAGGTAGCCGTTCTGGGTAGCGAACATAACCGCACCGCTTCCGACCGGAAGAACGCCGCATGTTCCGACAACCACCAGGCCCATTGCGAACATTGCTTTGGAAGGCGATATGCCTGCAGCTTCACAGCTTGCGGCAAGCATCGGCGACATGATTGTGAATACGGCGACCGGGCTCGGGATCAGATTGGAGAGCAGGAATGTAACAAGCAGATATCCTGCCATCATAACCGTGAAGTTTCCGCCGGCAATCTTGAGAACGAGATTGGATAATTTTGTGACGGCCTGGGTGCGGTTGAAGCCGGCTGCGACAATGAACATGCCGGTGATCAGGAGCACGTTGGCATTTGCGAAGTTGGCGAGAACCGCTTTGGGTTCCACCAGTCCGGACCATGCCGTGAGAATAATTGCGCAGAGTGCGACGACACCGTTTGTTGTGTGAA
This sequence comes from Erysipelotrichaceae bacterium, assembly GCA_015058875.1. Lineage (GTDB taxonomy): Bacteria > Bacillota_I > Bacilli_A > Erysipelotrichales > Erysipelotrichaceae > Bulleidia. The sequence continues at coordinate 85,346 of SVBN01000002.1, forward strand.
GTTTCGGGGCAAGTACGTATCCGCCGATCAGGAATACGAACAGGCCTAAGCAGATATACATCTGAGCTGTCATGAGTTTTCCCCTTTCTGTCTTCTGTAAGACAAACTTTCTTTACGCCCTTACTATAATGAAACCGCTTGCATTGCCGAAATGGTGATGTTTGGCAGAAAAAAAGGCCTGCAGATGAGCGGGTGAAGCAGATCAGCCTGTCTTTAAAGGGTGAAACAGAAAATAAAATCCAAACATTTCCCCCTGTCTGCACCTGCCAGGAAGGTTTGCTGATGCGGCTTTTGAGTTATAATAACGGCAGGAATACTGCATAAACATGCGGAATTACAGGATGCTGAAAGCATCTGGTGGAAATCAGAATATTTTCCACATGGAAAATGTTTGGAAAGGATAAAAACATGCCGGAATATAAATATAAATGTTCGTGGCCGAAAGATAATCTCTATGTGGACGGCTATGTGCACCAGGTGACCAATTTCCGCTATCATGCCCATGCCGATGAGTTTGAACTCAATATCCTTCTGCAGGGAAAACAGCATTTTTATTCGGGAACGGATCTGATTGATCTGAAGGAGGATGATGTTATCCTGGTGAATCCGAATACGGGGCATGCGTCCTACTGTGATCCCGAAGGGACGATTGCCTTTGTTCTTCATTTTTCTTCGCTGGCATTGAAGCAGTTTGTAAAAAAGGGGCAGACTCTGAAGATCGGCGGATGTCTGTCCGATGATCAGACAAGAAATGAACTGAAATACCGGGCGATCCGGAAATGTGCCGCATCCATTATTTATTATCTGAATCAGGGCGATCCGTTTTCCCAGTATATGGCAAAGGCAAATGCGGAACTGATGGTCGGGACATTATGTACCATGTTCGATACCGAAGCATCCGAACTTGCGGGGGAGAGCGATGAGGAAACGCAGCGTGTGATCCGTTCAATTCTGGAATATATGGAAGCGCATTACGGCGAAAAGATCACGCTGGAAGATATCGGGGAAATGACAGGATATAACCGTACGTATGTGTCCACATTGTTTCATCAGAGCGTCGGCATCCGGTTCTATGACTATCTGATGCGCCTGAGACTGCAGAATGCCATCAGGGAACTGATCACGACGGATCATCCGCTGACGGAGATTGCAATGAACAACGGCTTTGCGGATCTGAAAACATTCAATGCCAGATTCCGGGAGATCCTGAAGATTCTTCCTTCGGAATACCGCGGCATGATCGAGAAAAAGACGGTCTCACCGGAATATTACGAAGTGCAGTCGATCCCCTGTACGGATCCGATGGTTGCGCGTAAACTGAAAGAGTATATGGAAAAATGAAGAAGGAGAAATAAAAAATGCTGGAAATCGGAACCAAAGCACCGTCATTTGCACTGAAGGATCAGAACGGAACAGTGCATGCACTGGAACAGTACCGGGGAAAGAAAGTAATTCTGTATTTCTATCCGAAAGACAATACATCGGGCTGTACAAAGGAAGCGTGCAGCTTTGCGGACAGATATCCGCAGATTACGGAAAAGGGTGCGGTTGTACTCGGGGTGTCGAAGGATTCGGAAGCGTCCCACAAAAAGTTTGAGGAAAAGAACAATCTGCCTTTCACCCTGCTTTCCGATCCTGATGCCGAAGTGATTCAGGCGTATGATGTCTGGGTGGATAAGAATATGTACGGCAGAAAATACAAGGGGATTGAACGCTCCACCTATCTGATTGATGAGAACGGGATCATTATCAAAGCGTATCAGAAGGTAAAACCGGCGAATCATACGGATGACGTTCTGAAAGATCTGGACTGAAAAAGTGCGTAAAACGGCCTGAATACGATATTTCTGCTGTTTACAAGCGGGAAAATCCTCTGCTATAATATTCGGGCACTGACGAAAGGAGTTATTAACGGTCATGCTTAATGCGTTATTAATGATCGTATCAGCCATGCTGATCGTTCTCTCATTACTGCAGAGCGGAAAGTCCGACGGCATCTCCGGAGCATTCACCGGAAATGGCGGCCTGAACCTGTTCGCAAATGTGAAGGAAAGAGGTTCCGAAAAGGTCATCTCGAATCTGACGATGGTCCTCGGAGTACTGTTCTTCATTCTTGTAATTGCGATCCGCGTGCTTGATTAATGATGGAAACCAGTCGGTGAATGCCGGCTGGTTTTGTTTCATGGAGTATATATGACAGATTTAAAGGAAAGAATTATTGAAACGGTTGATAGAGCAAAAAAAGGAACGCTGGACCGCAGGGAAATTGAAAAGGCGCTGGATCTGAAGACTTCCGGTGATTTTGCTGTTTTCAGCAGAACCATGGATGAGCTGGAGGAAGATACCGTTCTGATCAGAACCAGGCAGAATAAATATCTGACCCGGAAACAGGCCGGACTGATTGAAGGCGTGCTGAGTGTTTCCAGAAAAGGAATCGGCTTCATTGACCGGGAAGGCGAAGAGTCCATTGTTGTGCCGGTATCCGACAGAGCCGATGCACTGCACGGGGATACGGTGCTGGTGCAGCAGAGAAAAGGCACGGATGAAGGAACAGTCATAAAAGTACTGAAGCGCGGAAAGCAGCACTATACCGGTACCTTTGAACTGACAACGAGAGGACTGCACTGCACGGTGGATTCCGACCGGATTCAGGAAGGAACATACCGGGTACGGATCCCGAAGGACATCCGGCCGATTGAAGGTCTGAAAGTGGAACTGGCGGTGGAAAAATACGGTACGCCGCTGCGGCTTGTCGTGGAACGGGTGCTCGGACACAAGGACGATCCGGGCGTGGATATTTCCGCGGTACTGGCAGATCATGATATCGAAGCGGAATTCCCGGAAGCTGTCATGAAGGAAGCCAATGCATATGAACAGTCCGTATCAGAAGAGGAGACTGAAGGCAGGGAAGATCTGAGGAATGTGATCACCGTGACGATTGACGGCGATGATTCCAAGGACTTCGATGACGCCGTATCGATTGAAAAGATTCCGGAAGGATGGCTGCTCAGGGTATCGATCGCGGATGTATCGCATTATGTGACGGAAGGCAGTGCATTGGATGAAGAAGCGTATAAGCGCGGAACATCCGTCTATGTGCTGGACCGGGTCGTACCGATGCTGCCGCATGTATTAAGCAACGGCATCTGTTCCCTGAATCCCCAGGAAGACCGTCTTGCCAACACGGTGGAAATGATGATTGCACCGGACGGCACAACGGTGAATTACAGAGTATATCCGTCTGTGATCCGCTCGGATGAGCGCATGACATATGCAAATGTGAATAAGATCTTCCATGGCGATGAAGCGCTGAAGGAACGTTATGCACATCTTGGATCCCTGTTTGCAGATCTGAGGGCATGCGCCCGCATGATCCGCAGACGCCGTGAGTCAGAAGGCGCAATGGAATTTGAATCCACGGAATGCGTGATTAAGGTCAATGAGCAGGGAAAGCCCGTCAGTATTGAGCGGGCAGAACGCGGGGAAGCGGAGATGATGATTGAGGACTTCATGATCGCCGCCAATGTTGCCGTGGCGGATCTGATGAAGAAACAGAGCTTCCCGGCACTGTACCGCATCCATGAAGATCCGGAAACAAAGAGAATCAAAGACTATCAGAATCTGGCATACCGTCTCGGTCATAAACTGATCGTGCAGGCAGGCAGCGTGACGCCGAAAGAACTGCGGACATATCTGGAAAGTGTAAAGAATGATCCGGAATATCCGGTGTTATCAAAGATGCTGCTGCGGTGCATGCAGAAGGCGAAGTATGATCCTGTATGTGTCGGACACTTCTCATTAGCGGAAGAAGAATATCTGCACTTTACTTCACCGATCCGTAGATATCCGGATCTGATTGTGCACAGGATGCTGAGAAAGTATTATTTTGAATACGGAAGGCATACGGAGGATCTGGCCAAAGACCGTGAAAAGATGAAGGATTACGCCATCCAGTCTTCCCTGAAGGAACGCAATGCGGATGATGCGGAATGGGATGTGGAAGATATGAAGAAGGCTGAGTACATGATTGATAAGATCGGTACGAATGCCGAAGGCATCATCAGCTCTGTTACCAGCTTCGGCTTCTATGTGGAACTTCCCAATACGGTGGAGGGACTGGTATCCATCGGTTCTCTGAAGGGGGATTATTTCCGATATGATCCGGAAACCTATTCGGTCATCGGTGAGCGTACAAAGAAAACCTATACAATCGGACAGAAGGTTACGGTGAAGGTTGTCGGTGCATCCAAGGAAACATCGACGATTGATTTTGAAATTGCCGAACCGAAGAAAGAGAAAAAGACATACAGCAAAAACAGCAATAACAGAAAGAACAGCTCAAAGAAGACGGATTACAGAAGATCTGCACAGAAACACACAAGAGGAAGAACATCTTCCGGAGGCAGAAGAAATGGCGGGAAAAAGCGATAAGGAAAAGAATGTTGCGGTAAACCGCAGAGCATCACATGACTATTTCCTGGAAGAAAAATATGAAGCGGGAATTGCGCTGACCGGTACGGAAATCAAATCTGTCCGCGAGGGAAGAATCTCCTTTAACGATTCCTATATTTCCATCCGGAACGGAGAAGCATGGATCAAGGCAATGCATATCTCACCGTATAAATACGGAAACATGTTCAATGTCGATTCCGACCGTGACCGCAAGCTCCTGCTGCATAAGTATGAAATCCGGAAACTGTACGATAAGGTCCGTCTGAAGGGATACACGCTGGTACCTACCCGGGTCTATCTGAAGAATGGGAGGGCAAAGCTGGAGTTTGCACTGGCAAAGGGAAAGAATCTCTATGACAAGAGAGAATCCGAAAAGTTGCGTGACGCAAAGCGTGAGATGGAAAAGGCGCTGAAACTGAGGTGAGGTTATGGAAGAATTTGAACTGATCCTGAAGGATCATGCAGCACGCTATCCCCTGATGACGCCGCAGGACTGCGTCAAGCTGCTGTTCCAGAATGAATTCGGACCGGAACATGCGATTGAAAATACCGGAGCATCCCTGCTCAGACTGATGGATGAGTATGAGGAAACAGAAGCGGATGAAAATGCCGAACTGTTTGTTCCGATCGGGAACGGTTTCTGCCGTCTTCAGATTGCAAAGGCGAAACTGCTCTATTCTGCGGAAGAAGTGAATGAATGGTTTGTAACTTCTGCCAATTCGAGCAGAGGATCCAGAGCGGATTACATGCACAAGCTGAAAGTATTCATGAAGAATTACAAAGAATACGGATTCACATTTTCGGAAGACGAATTGACAGAGTTCATGGCTAAATACCGCTCCCAGGCGTATCCGCCCGTGCATCACAGCGATGTCTATCATGCGGCATATCATCCCCATTACAGGGTGATGTATATGAACCGGTGGGAACTTCATGATGCGGAAAAGTATCTGAAGGATATTGCGGAATAACGATATCTTCAAACCTGCAGAAACAGAGAATTCAGAGATTGTTTGAAAGATTCAGTGTGTTTCAAAACGGACTGAAATCATTCTTGACGCTGTCTGTGCAGGGTGCTAAATTATGAATGCATCGTGAGATGCATATATGGGGTTGTAAAGGTTTCGACAGGTTCGAGTTTGATCCCGGCTGCAGTGGAGTGGTGACCGAATCACCGATAAATTTAAACGCAAACACAAATAGAAACGCAAGTTTCGCTTTCGCTGCCTAATCTAAGCTAATAAAGCTCGCGCAGCGCCCGGTCAGTACATTAGCCGTTCTGTAATGACTGCGTAACTCAAACGGATAAGGTGAACCTGATGCCTGTAGGGGGAACCTGACAATTTACGGGCAGATTCATCAGGACGATTGTCAGCTCTCATTCCTGATGTCTTATCAAGCAGCTGACTAAACTGTAGACGCCGAGATGTGGGACTGTTCTTGGACAGGGGTTCGACTCCCCTCAGCTCCACTTGTAATTTTCGCTTTTTGTCCTCCTAAAATCAAATTATCCTGAAAATGGAAAAATGATTTATCCTGAAGGACACACCGGTTTCAATAAAACCAAACCCAAAAAGATGAAGACTTCGTTAATTCGAGGTCTTTTTCTTTTATATCCAAAGCTTCAAATCCTGACATCATCAATAACCTGATGAAATACGCAAAAAACAGCATAAATAAAGGGAAAATCACACAATAGATATACGGAAAAGAACCTCAAAATATGAAAAGCGAGCGGAATATCCAAAGATATGGAGCGAGCAATCATCCCTGAATGAACAACTGTAAATAAGTGAAGAAACGGAAATACACCAGAATGATTTAAAATTCCATCTTCAGAATAAAAAGGATTTACGGGGACACTTTCAAAAGCTAAAATGTAATTACCAAAGGTGAATTGAATCGCCGAAAAGTGTCGGTTTCCGGCAGACGGATGCTGGATGTGCAGATTGATGCGGGCCCTCACTTTTTTCTTTAGGATTATGCAGAAGAAAAGTCTGCCCGAAGAAGGGCTGATGATCCTGCAGAACCGCACGGAAACAGCCATGGGATCAATGGCTGTCATCACGTTTCGGGTGCTGCCGGCGGTAGCGTTCCGGCGTGACACCTGCTGATTTTTTAAACTGCTGGGTGAAGTAGCTTTGCGATGAATAGTTGAGATAATTGGAAATCTGAGTCAGGGTAAGATCCGTATGTTCCAGAAGAAAACAAGCTTCAT